>CAYZRQ010000001.1:0-7530 GCA_964480895.1 uncultured Gammaproteobacteria bacterium
TCGCGTGCGCCGTGCCATCGAACTTCCACGTAACGTCGAGTGTTTTGGCAATGGTGCCGAGCACGGCAAATCCCACGTTGTGACGCGTATTGATGTATTCCTCCCCGGGATTGCCGAGACCAACAATCATTGTTGTCATATCGCTACAAGCTACTTTCTACTTCCTACAAGCTAATACGTCGTATGCGACTTGCGTCCGGTTTCGACGCGGATGCGAATCGGCGTACCAACGAAGTTGTACTGCTCGCGCAAAATGTTTTCGAGGAAACGCAAGTACGAATCGGCAAGCGAATCCTGACGCGAAAGGTTGACGATGAGGATGAACGTCGGCGGATTCGTGCGCGACTGATAGAACTTCGTGATGTGCGGATGTTTGACGCCCTTTCCGCGGCTCGGCTTGTGGCGAGCGATGGCGCGCGACATGAATGTCTTCGCTTCGGTGTCGCTCAATTGCGTAAATCGGCTTTGGAATGTTTCGTCGATTGTGTGGAACACGTCGATCGCGCGTTTTCCGGTGAGTGCCGACACGAACATGATCGGCGCGTATTTGAGCGACGGGAGGTAGGCGCGAAGCTTGGCTTCGTAGTCGTTGACGCTCGTTGGCGTTTTTTCCGGGACAAGGTCCCATTTGTTCGCGATGATGATTACTGACACGCCGCTTTCACCGAGTACGCCGGCGAGGTGTTTATCTTGCGCCGTGATGTCGTGCGTAACGTCAATGACGAAGAGTGCGACGTCGGCGCGACCAATGGTGCTCAACGTTCGCGCGACACCGCGCTGTTCGAGGTCGGTGCCGGAGCGGCGTACGCTTGCCGCTTTCCGGATACCGGCGGTATCGATGAACAGATATTGTCGGCCGTCGTGCTCGATGAGCGCGTCGTTGGGTTCGCGCGTTGTATGCGCGATGTCGGCGGTGATGAAGCGTTTTTCGCCGATGAGTGCGTTGAGGAGTGTTGACTTGCCGACATTGGGCTCGCCGATCACCGCCACGCGCATGGGGAGTACGGTCGAAATATCGACCGGCGGCTTGCCTACGGCTTCAAGCGCATGCTCTGCTGCGTCGAGCAAGTCGCCAAGTCCGCTCCCTTGCTTGGCCGACACCGCAAGCGGGCGTTCCAGCGGCCAGTTGTTCCAGTCGGGTCCCTCGGCGCGTGCGCGTAGCTCTGCGTTGTCGGCTTTGTTGCCGACGACAATCACGGCTTTGCCGGCCTCGAGCAGCTGCTTGGCGATGACGATGTCGTCGCTTGCGCACCCGACGTTCATGTCGACGACAAACATGACAAGATCGGCCTGTGCGATGGCAATGGTGGCTTGTTCGACAACGCCACGCTCGATCTCACTCTCTTTGTCGACGTCGAGCCCGCCGGTGTCGACGATGCGCATCACGCGACCGCGCCAAATGCAGTCCGCCTCAAAACGATCTCGGGTGGTGCCCGGGATATGTGAGACAAGAGATTTTTGTTCTTCGATCAGCTTATTGAACAGCGACGATTTACCGACGTTCGTTCGGCCGATGAGGGCGATCTTGGGAGCAGGCATGTCAAGCGGCTAGTTCATGACGAGTTCCTCGCTGTTTTCGCCGATGATGATAAGAAAGTCGATGTTTTCCGTTTCAGTTTCGGGGATGGGCGCGATGCTGTCGGGAACAACGGTGCTGGTCGCCAAGTAGCCGCCCGGGCTCATGACAATCTCGGCATTGAGGTAGTCGCGCAGCGCTTCGAGCTCGCGCGATTTTTCGCCGCCGGTGAAGTCATAAATAACCGTTTGTTCGCGAGTGCGGTCGGCTGCGTTGCGGATGGCGGCGATCGTGAACCCCGAGCTTTGGAGGAGCTCCGCCGTTCGTGCGGCAAGCCCGGTGACCGGTGTACCGTTTTGCACTTCAACGACCACCGCGTTCATGGCGCTCGGTTTTTGCGGCTGCGTGCCGCCGCTTCCCGCCGTCGTAGCGCCTTCCACGGCAAAGATAGTGTCCGCGAGGTCGTGGAGGTCACTCCAATCGTCCTCTTTGGGAAGCAGCACGTAAGCGCCGTTCACCGTTGAGGCGTAGAGCGGACTTTGCGGCCCCGAGTCGAGCACGTGCATTGCGACGAGATCCATGTCAACGCTCGGAATGTAGCGCGCGAATTTCATCATTTCCCAAATCGAAAGATCGGTTTCGACGTTGCTGTTGATGGTGCCAAGCAGGCGATTGAGTTTTGCGGGATTGAGCAGCACGCTCATTGAAAGCGCCTGGTCTTTGACAGCAAGAAGGATTTTTTGTTGCCGTGCCGCGCGCGCGAAGTCGCTGCCTTCGCCGCCGGTGCCGTGGCGCGAGCGGGCGTAGATGAGCGCGCTGGCGCCGTCCATGTGCGTCCAGCCTTCCGCAAAGCTCACCGATGTCGTGGAACCGATGTCGTCGTCGATGGGATACGTCGGGTCGGTGAACGCCGTGTCGACGTAGACGTCGATGCCGCCGATGTCGTCGATAATTTCCTCGAAGCCACCGAAGTCGACTTTGACGACGTAGTTCACGGTTTCACCCATGATCTTCCCGACGGTTGTTTTTGCGGCGTCGAGACCGCTCCCTTCGTCCTCAATTTCCGCAAGCGCGTTGACGTGGTTAATTTTGCGATAGCCGTAACCGTCGATAGCAACGGTGAGGTCGCGCGGAATCGAGATTAGCCCCACTTGGCTCGTCGACGGCTTAAAACTGCCGAAGATGATGGTGTCGGTGAGCTCCGGGCCGTCGTGGCCGGCGCCGCCGATGCCGAGGAGAAGTACATTGATGCGGTCGCCGCTTTCACCGCCAAGCGCCTTGTCGGGCGCGCCAACGAGCCGCCGCAAGGACGAAAACAGCGACATGCCCGGCGTCTCCACGAGACCACCGTCGGTCGTTCTCGCGATGTGTGCCGAGACGAAAACACCGCCGATCGCCCCAACAACGACGAGCGTCGCGAAAAGCCGTGTCAGCGAGGAAAGTCGCTGGCGGGCAAGACGTTCGGGCTCGGCGGGATTGAGATGATCGAGAAAATCGACGGAATCACGATGTTCCATAGCGGGCTTCACAGGCGATTATAGCGCAGGTTGCGAAACAGCGCCAGGGTGCGCCGGCGGCCACGGACAAACGAAAACACGACGTTGCCGTCGTGGTTTCGTGGTGGACGCAGCAGGATTCGAACCTGCGACCTCTGCAGTGTGAATGCAGCGCTCTAACCAGCTGAGCTATGCGTCCGAGCATCTCTTTACCATCCCGAACGCATGTAAGGGATCTTGTAGCCTGCGATGAGCAAGGGCTGCAGGATCTCTCGCCTTCGCTCGAGATGGGATATACATGCGTCCGAGCATCTCTTTACCATCCCGAACGCATGTAAGGGATCTTGTAGCCTGCGATGAGCAAGGGCTGCAGGATCTCTCGCCTTCGCTCGAGATGGGATATACGTGCCTCCGAGCGAGCCGATGATAGTCGGATGCGGCGAAAAATGCAAACCGTTGCGAGCGCGCCGCGATTCATGTATTCTTCCATTATGTTTTTCCGTCGACGAAACGCCGATGACCCCGGTTTTGCCACGCGCGTCCTTGGACCTACGCTTGGCGCGGTCTTGATGTTCGTTGCCGAAATCGTGCAGATTGCCGTTTTTGCGCTCGCGATCATTTTGCCGGTGCGCTATTTCCTCATTCAGCCATTTATCGTCAAAGGCGCGTCGATGGAACCAAACTTCTACGACAGCGAATACCTTATCGTCGATGAACTCACATATCGCTTCCGCGAACCTGTGCGCGGCGAAATCGTCGTGTTCCGACCACCGAACCATGAGGACCAGTATTACATCAAGCGTGTGATTGGTTTGCCGGGGGAGACGGTCGAGGTGCGCAGCGGCAAGGTGACAATTTTTAACGACGAGTATCCGAACGGCGCAACGCTGCAGGAGACCTACATCGACGAAGTGACGCAAGGCAAAGAACGCGTGACCGTTGGTGCGGACGAATATTTTCTTCTTGGCGACAACCGCGATGCCAGTCTTGATTCGCGCTATTTCGGCGCGGTTGAGAAGAACATGATTATTGGCCGCGTTTGGGTACGCGGCTTGCCGCTTGAGCGCGCGTCGACGTTCGACGTGCCGACGTATCGTTTTTAGTTAACGACGCGGGACTTGATTTTTTTGGTTTTTTCGGTATATTGGGGCCATCATTCACGTCCAACATTGCCAAGTCACATGCACAACGCTATGCCGAACATCGACCCAATCGAGCCAGAAACAAAGAAAAAGGCGAAAACGTACGAAACGCTGCGGGGATTCCGTGACGTTTTGCCCGACGAACAAACTGCGTGGGACACCGTTGAGGATCTCGCGCGTTCCATGGCGAAGGCTTACGGCTTCGGCCGCATCCGCATCCCCGTGCTCGAGGCGACATCGCTGTTTGAGCGTTCGGTGGGGAAGGACACGGATATCGTCGAAAAAGAGATGTTTACGTTCGTCGATCAGAGCGGCACAAAGATGACGCTTCGTCCCGAAGGCACGGCCGGAGTCGCCCGCGCGTACGTCGAACACGGCATGCTCAACCTGCCGCAGCCGGTGAAGCTCTGGTACTTTGAGCCGTTTTTCCGTCACGAGCGTCCGCAAGCCGGCCGCTACCGCCAGTTCTGGCAGTTCGGGCTCGAAGCCATCGGTTCCGACGATGCCGTGGTTGACGCGCAAGTCATGATTATGTGCCAGCGTTTGTGCAAGGCGCTCGGCCTCGACGTGACGATCCAGGTGAATTCGCTCGGCACACCGAGCTCGCGCCGCGAGTACGTCACGGAACTCGTGAAGTATTTCAAGCAGCACAAAAAGCAACTCTCCGAAACCGACCTCAAGCGGTTGACGAAAAATCCGCTGCGCTTGCTCGACTCGAAGGAGCCGGGGATGGATGAGTTGAAGGCGCAGGCGCCGCAGATCATTGAATACCTCGACGAGGCGTCGAAGCAGCACTTTATGAAGGTGCTCGAGTATTTGGACGAAGCCGAGGTGCCGTATATGTTGAATCCGTATCTCGTCCGCGGACTTGATTACTACACGCGTACGACGTTCGAGGTTACGCTCGCTACGGCACCGACGCCCGAGCTCGAGGGCCTCGCGCTTGGTGGCGGCGGACGTTACGACGGCTTGGTCGCTATGCTTGGCGGCCGCGAGAATACGAGTGCCATGGGCGCCGCGCTCGGCGTTGAGCGATTGATTCTCGCCATGAAAGCGTGCGGAACGCTTCCGCACAACGACCGCAAGGTCGACGTCTTTTTCTGCCAGTTGGGCGACGCCGCACGCCGTAAGGGTCTGGCGGTGTTCGAAAAATTCCGCGAAGCCGGTGCCTCGGTTGCCGAAGCGTTCGGCAAAGGAACGCTCAAGGCGCAGCTCGAGTTGGCCGACAAGCAGAAGGCTGCCATCGCCGTTATTTTGGGGCAAAAAGAGGTACTGGACGGCACGATTATCATTCGTGACATGGAGTCGGGAGCGCAGGAGATCGTTGACGTCGAGAAGGTCGTCGGGATCGTCGTCAAACGTCTCCACGACGCGAGACACCGAAAGTAAGGCGAGGGTTAGCGAAAAAGATGTCCGACGTGCCGAAGACGCGCGTCGGGCATTTTTGTATTGACATTTTGGTTGTTGCGTGGTAGATTTTTTGGCTCACCTTCGCGGTGAGAGTACTTCCAACGGAGCTTTTTCCCGAGGAACACCACGAGATCGGAGGCAACCATGTTCGTTACCGTTCTTTCCCTCATCGCGTCCTGCACGATGTTTCCGGCCGAGGTCGACGCGATCGACACCGGCGCCGACAACGACTCTCTCCGCTGGGGCGAGCCCGCGGCGAGCGCCGACACCGGCATGAGCGACACCGACGCTGACACCGGCGACACGGTCGATCCGGAGACGGATGACTCGGACTCGGCGGTCGTGGACGACGCGGACGGCGACGGCTACGCGGCCGACGACGATTGCGACGACACCGACGCGGCGGTCAACCGCGGCGAGGACGAGATCTACTACGACGGCATCGACAACGACTGCGACTCGGCGACGAGCGACGTCGATCAGGATGCCGACGGCGTGGTGCTCGGCCTCGACTGCGACGACACCGACGCCTCGGTGACTATCGAGTGCTGGTCGGACACCGGCAGCGTCGACACCGGTAACAGCGGCAGCGACTCGGGCGACACCGGCGACACGGAACCCGTCGACACGGGAACCGTGGACACCGGAGGCGGCGACACGGGTGCGGTGGACACGGGGGTAGCCCCGGACACCGGCGTCTCGATCGACGCGGATGGCGACGGCTTCACGGCCGACGTCGACTGCGACGACGCGGATGCGAGCATCAACCCGGACGCGACCGAGATCGTCTACAACGGCGTCGACGAGAATTGCAACGGCAATGTCGACGACGTCGATGCGGACGCGGACGGCTTCACGCTGGCCTACGACTGCGACGACGAGGACGCGGCGGTCAATCCCGACGCGAGCGAAACCGCCTACGACGGCGTCGACAACGATTGCGACGCGACCACGCTCGACGACGATCAGGACGGCGACGGCTACAACCTCGCGGACGACTGCGACGACGAGGACGCGGCGGTGAACGCCGGGGCGACCGAAGAGCCGTACAACGGCGTCGACGACGACTGCGATTCCACCACGCCCGACGATGATGTCGACGGGGACGGGTACGGAATCGCGGATGACTGCGACGACGAGGACGCGGCGGTCAATCCCGACGCCACCGAGGCGTACTACGACGGCGTCGACAACGATTGCGACGCGACCACGCTCGACGACGACGCCGACCAGGACGGATACGTCTTGGCCGACGACTGCGACGACGAGGACGCGGCGGTCAATCCCGACGCGGTCGAGGTGGAGTACAGCGGTGTCGACGAGGACTGCGATAGCGGTACGCCCGACGATGACCTCGACGGGGACGGGTACGGAATCGCGGATGACTGCGACGACGAGGACGCGGCGGTCAATCCCGACGCGAGCGAAACCGCCTACGACACCGTCGACAACGACTGTGATCCCATGACGCCCGACGACGACATCGACGGGGACGGGTACAACCTCGCCGACGACTGCGACGACGAGGACGTGGACGTGAGCCCGGCGGCGGATGAGATCTACTACGATGGCGTCGACAACGACTGCGACGCCTCGACGGACGATCTCGATGCCGATGGCGACGGTGCCGTGCTCGCGTTCGACTGCGACGACACGGACCCGGCCTACGCGACCGACTGTCCCGAGGAAACGACGGGTAGCGACACCGGAGGCACGGACACGGGTTCCGCGGATTCGGGGGAAACCTCGGATACCGGAACCGACAGCGGTTCGGCCGACACCGGCCCGATCGATACCGGCGCCTAGCATTCGCTCAACTTCGCCCCGCATCTTGCTTGCAAGGTGTGGGGCGCTTCTTTTTTTTCCCATCCCGAACGCATGTGAGGGATCCGTAGCCTGATGAAATCGGGTGGCTTAGGAAATCGGGTGGCTTAGCCACCACAGTGGTGGCTAAGCCACCCTGCAC
>CAYZRQ010000001.1:7540-9790 GCA_964480895.1 uncultured Gammaproteobacteria bacterium
GGGATAAGCCGTCTGGGATGACAGCGTGTCAGATTTGTTGACGCTCCCTCGGCGGTCTGCTATCATGCCGCCAACCTTGAAAGGAAGGTGCAACCCCCACATGTCTTACATCGAAATCAAACGCAAGAAGGGCGAGAGCTTTGAAGCGGTATTCCGCCGTTTTACGCGTCGCATCCAGCAGAGCGGCAAGTCGCTCGAGGTCCGCGGACACCGGTTCCACGCCAAAAAGGCGAACAAGAATCGCGTGCATGACAGCGCAATCCGTCGCATGGAAATGGGCGCCCGTCGCGAATACCTCCTCAAAACCGGCAAGATCACCGAGGAAGAGCTGCGCGTCAAAAAGAAACGCTACTAACATTGACGCAAAAGAGTTCCCACATGGGAACTTTTTTGTTACGCTGTCCGCATATGACATTGCTCGAAACTATCAGAAACGACATGAAGACGGCCATGAAGGCCAAAGACATGCATACGCTCGACACGGTGCGCATGGTGCTCGCTTCCGTCAAAAATAAAGCCATCGACCTCGGCCGCGAACTCGAAGATGCCGATGTGCTCGCCGTTATCACAAGCGACGTCAAGAAGCTCAAAGACGGTTTGGAATCGTTCGTCGCTGCTGCGCGCGAGGACCTTGCCGAACAGGCGCGCAAAGAAATTCACTTGCTCGAAAAATATCTTCCGGCGCAAATGAGCGATGAAGAACTTGAGGGCAACGTGCGCGCCATATTGGCCGAGATCGGTGTTGCCGACGCCGCGGACATGGGGAAGGCCATGGGCCAGCTGATGGCGCGCCTGAAAGGCGTTGCCGACGGCGGGCGCGTGAAAGCGATGGCGCAAAAAATACTGCAAGCATGACCCACAAAGCCATCCTCGTCGACATCGTGCATTGGAGCGTGCCGCGGCATGAAGCCGAGGCGCGCATGCTCGAGCTTGAAGAGTTGACGAGAACGTATGGTGGTCTTGTCGTTGTCAAAGCGGTGCAGCGTCGCGCAAAGCCCGACTACCGCACGTACATCGGTACCGGCAAAGTTGCGGAATTGCTCGAGGACGGCAAACGCCTTGGCGCAACGCTTCTTGTCGTCAACGACATGCTGAAGCCGCAGCACATGTTCAATTTGGAAGAGGCGCTGCGTCCGGCGAAGATCGCGGTGTGGGATCGCATCGATCTCATTCTCAATATTTTCGACAAGCACGCGAAGAGCGCGGAAGCGAAACTCGAAATCGATCTTGCGCGACTGCGCCACATGGGACCGCGTATTTATAACCTCGGGGAGAAGCTCGGCCGGCAGCGCGGTGGTACCGGCACGCGCGGCGGAAGCGGCGAAGGCAACACCGAGGCGATGAAGCGCCATTTGCGCGCCCAAGAACGCACGATTCTCGACAAACTGAAAACCTACCAGGGCGTGCGCAACCAGCAGCTCCAGCGCCGCAAGCGCACGAGCACCCGCACCGCAGCACTCGTCGGCTACACGAACGCCGGTAAAACGTCGCTCTTGAACGCGCTCACCAAGCGGAGTGAGCGCGCGGCGGACGCTTTGTTCGCCACGCTCGACACGCGTATCGGCGACGCGTACATCCCCGGCCTCGGCGGCACCGTGCTCGTTTCCGACACCATCGGTTTCATCCGCGGCCTGCCGCCGTCCTTGATTCAGGCGTTCCGCTCAACGCTTTCCGAAGCTATGCACGCCGACGTCCTTCTTCACGTCATTGACGTCAGCGATCCGAAGTGGGAAGCGAAGATGGCCGTGGTCGACGACGTGCTGCGTGATCTTGGGCTCAAGGATCGTAAACGCATTCTCGTCTTCAATAAAATTGATCGTCTTCAGGGTGTGGTTCCCGTGCACACCGATGATTGCGTTTTCGTATCGGCGGAGGAGCGCATCGGCATCGATGTGCTGCGCGATCGCTTGGCTCACGCGTTTTCCCCAGTCGGTACGTAAGCATGACGAAAAATTGCGGTACAATGTGAGGCGTGCAGCCTCTTTCTTTGTATCCTGTTGTGAAGCGATCATCGGGTCGTTGGGCGTTCACCGTCGGCGCGGGAGGAGCGGCGCTTGCCGGAGTGCTCGTTTTTGCGTTTTCAGCGTTGGCGCAAGTCGATACCGCCGCCGACGTTGCGAGTACGGCCGGGTTTGGCGACGCCGACCTTGTCACCATCATCGGCAAGGTTATCGGTATCGCGCTCTCCGTTGTCGGGATTGTTTTTCTCGTCCTCATTATTTACGCGGGCTACACGTGGATGACGGCGGG
>CAYZRQ010000001.1:9800-15901 GCA_964480895.1 uncultured Gammaproteobacteria bacterium
ACAAGGCTAAACAGATTCTCATCAACGCCACGGTCGGTTTGGTGTTGACGCTCTCGGCTTATGCAATTTCGTCGTTCATCATTAACGCGCTTTCCGACGCGGCTAGTGGTGGCGACGGCGACAGCAGCAACGGCAGCGTGTCGGTTGAGCGTTTTTCGAACGCGCTCGGTAGCGGTGCGATCCGCGACCATTACCCCGAGCGCAATGCTACCGATGTCGCACGCAACACCCGTATTTACGTCACGTTTAAAGAAGCCATGGACATCGCGTCGTTTGTTGACGGCTACGATGTCGCCGGAACGCCCGAAGACGTCAGCGACGACACAACGGCAACCGTCATCAATACCGATCGCGTCAAAATCTACGCAACCGCCGACGGTGAAGACGCCGCGCTCACGGCTGTTGCAGTGACGTTTACCGACGACCTTAAAACATTTGTGTTCGATCCCGGCGAGTATCTCGGCTCCGCAACGTCCGACACGTCCTACACCGTTGCGCTCGACGACGGGATTGAAGACGCCGACGGTGACACGGTGCTCGATAGCGGCGGATACGTGTGGTCGTTCGAAGTCGGCACTACCCTCGACCTTACGCCGCCCACGGTTGAAAGCGTTACACCAAGCGCGGGCAGCACGCCCGACCGCAATATTACGGTTCAGATCACGTTCAGCGAAGCGGTTGACCCCACGAGCGCAACCGGTACGCGTTCCACCGACGCTGCGACCGGTTTGGCGTCGGGTTTTAGCGCTATCCAAACGGTTGACGCCACAAGCGCGATTGTCGACGGCACCTACGCTATCAGCAACGGCTATCGAACCGTCACGTTCACGTCCGACGATGCTTGCGGTACGAATTCGTGCGGCGAAACCATTTACTGTTTGCCCGCGAGCCAGCTCATGGAAGTTACAGCGTACGCGGCAAGCGTGAGCACGACCGATCCGCCGCAAGCCTCGGCACTCGACGGCATCACCGACATGAGCGGCAACGCGCTTGACGGCAACGGTGACGACACGGCGGGTGACGACTATGCGTGGAATTTTACGACGACCGGCGACATCAACCTCGACGCGCCGTCCATTGAAACCATCACGCCAGATATTTCCGAAGAAGACGTCGATCTCGACCAAAGCGTCGAAATCACGTTCGACTCGATCCTCATGAGCTCGTCGCTCGATGGGAGCATCACGCTCGCGAACGAAGAGCAAACGACGCAAGAATCGCACGAGATGTGGTTCACCATTCGTACGACACCACTCACCTCCGGCGACGAGGAAGTTGTTGACGACGACACGCAAACCGCGGCAAAGACGCGCGTTGACATGGCGCACGGCACGTTCCTCGAGTCCGTTGACGGCCTGTCGTACCTCTACGGCGCAACCGCGGGAAGTGGTGTGAAAAATGCGTACCAGAATTGCTTTATTCCGGCCGAGGGCCCGGATGCCGATGGCAATGCCTGCGGTACCACCGACGACGCGCCGTACTGCTGCAACGGTTCGGCATCCGCCGACGCGTGCACGCTCTTCTAACGTATTCCATGAAACTCCGCGCGCACAAGATCCGTTTCGCCGTCAGCGCTCTTGCGCTCATCTTCGTCGTCGCCGCGTTCTTCGGCGCAGTTCCCGCGTTTGCGCAAAGCGACATTACGAGTTCGCTCGACAGCGTTGCGGAAGATACCGGACTCGGCACCGAAGACCCGCGCATCATCGTCGCCAAGCTTATCAACACGGGGCTGACGGTGCTCGGCGTCATCGTCGTCGTCATTATCATCTACGGCGGATTCGTGTGGATGACGGCAGGCGGAACGCCGGAACGCGTCGACAAAGCGAAAAAAATTCTTTTGAACGCGATCATCGGGCTTGCGATTATTCTCGCGTCGTGGGGGATTACGACGTTTGTCATCGGCTCGCTCCTTGGCGCCGTGTCGGATTCGAGCGGCGGTGGTGGAGACGGCGGCGGTGGCGGCGGTTTCGGGAGCGGTAGCAGCGCCGCGACGTTTGCCGTGTCCGATTACTCGCCGGAGGGTGAGGTGAGCATTCGTAACATCGTGCTTCGTGTGACGTTTAGCCAGAACGTCGACGAAACAACCGTTGACGGCAATGTCACCGTAAAAAATGCAGCGACCGGCAACGCGGTTGACGGCACGCTCGCGGCTGTAAACAACAAAGTGACGTTCACGCCAACGGCGGCGTGTCCCGAACCAAATACCGACCGATTCTGTTTTGACGAAAATACGACGTTCACGGTGACGGTGGGGAGCGGTATCGACAGCACGAGCGGCAAATCACTTTCCTGCACGGCAAGCGCCGGGTGCTCGTCAACGTTCACGTCCGGCAGTCTCGTCGACACCGAAAGTCCGACTGCGGAGTTCACATATCCCGACGACGGTGACAGCGTGCCATCGGCCTCGACAACCACGCTGCAAGTAGCGGCAAGCGACGACACGCAAATTTCGGGCGCGGATTTCGCGCTTGACGGCACGACGTTTACGACGATCTCGGCGGCTGACGATGCGGGAACATCGGTTGTGCTTGAAACGGTGTGGGACACGGCCGACCTTGAAAACGGCAAGCGCTACCGCTTGACGGCAAGCGTGACCGACATCGCGGGCAATACGGCCGACGACGCGATTACCGTGCGTGCGCGGCCGGCAACGTGCTTCAACGGCGCGCTCGACGAGGACGCGGGTGAAACCGATGTCGATTGCGGTGGCGACACGGCGAGCGCGGCATATTGCGGCGCGTGCGACGGTTCAAGCTGCACCGAAGACGCGGATTGCTCAAGCGGAAGCTGTGAAAATGGCGTGTGCGCGGAGAACCCGGAAATTTCGAGCATCTCGCCCGGAAGCGGCGCGGTCGGCACGTACGTCACCGTGAGCGGTTCGGGTTTCGGCGCGAGCGAAGGCGAGGTGACATTCACATCGGAAATCGGCGCGACCGTTGCGGCCAACGTACTCGCGTGCGGCGACGGCGACGGCTGGAGCGACAGCGAAATCATCGCGGCGGTTCCGGAAGGCGCGGGCGACGGCGCGATCACCGTAACGACATCGACCGGTGCAAGCGACAGTACCGACGACGAAGACGGCGAACTCATCGCCGCGTTTGATGTCAACGATACGGCGCGTCCGGGGCTGTGCACGCTTTCCGACGATAGCGGTACTGCGGGCGCAGCGCTTGCACTGTCGGGCGTCAATTTCGGCAGCAGCCAAGGCGAATCAACGGTGCTGTTTGACGACACTGAAGCTGGTTCGTATTCGTCGTGGTCGTCGTCCGCCGTTGCGGTTACGGTGCCGACAGCGTCGAGCGGCGAGTACGAGGTGTTGCTTGAGGTCGACGGCAACGCGTCGAATGCGCTGGCGTACACCATTGTTGACGACGATGACGGCATCGCGCCGACCGTGAGCGAGCTGAGTCCGTCCGAGGGCGGCGTTGGCCAGTACGTTACCGTAAGCGGCAGCAATTTTGGTGACAGCGTCGGCACCGTGTTATTCACGAGCAACGAAACCGGCGAGACCGCGTATGGCAGCGTGGCGTTTCCCGATGCGTGCTCCGACGATTTTTGGAGCGACGACGAGATTATTATTATTGTTCCCGACGAATTTACGAGCGGTTCTGGCGTTGAAGCCGGTGAGTATACGCTTCTCGTGCGCGACGCGAGCGGCGATGAAAGTAATGAAACAACGTTCACCGTTACCGACGCCGATCCGACGCCCGGGCTGTGCGCGCTTGACCCCGAAAGCGGCGACGAAGGCGACACCATCACACTGTACGGCGACAACTTCGGTTCATCGGGTTCGGTGACGTTTTACAGCGACGTTGCCGGGGCGGCGAGTGCATGGGACGACGAGGAGCTGACCGTCGCGGTGCCCGCGGGAGCGACATCGGGTCCGGTGACGGTGACGTCGGGCGGCGAAGAAAGCAACGATGTAACGTTCGCCGTGGGCGAGGGTACGAGTGCTACAGCCGCGACAGCGAGCGCGGCGTACGCATGGAGTTTTTCAACGGGCGAGATTCCGGAAACGCCCGAGGTCGTCGAGGAATGCAGCGACGACACGGTAAGCGCCGTGCCAAACAGCCGATTCACTGACGACGGCGATGTCTGCGTTAACGCCGTTGTGTACGCCGAATTCACAACGCTCATGAACGAAGCATCGGTCGAAGACGCTGTGACGGTTGAGCTGTGCGCGGGCGAGGGCGATAGCCCGTGCGACGACGTGACCGAGGTTGCCGGAACTGCGGCAGCATCGTCGAGCGAAAGCGCAACGACATTCACGTGGACACCGACCGCCGATTTTAGCGTGTCGTCGACGTACCGCGTCACCGTGGACACCGGCGCACGTTCGGCCGACGACATCGCGCTCGACAACGACGTGACGTGGCAATTTAGCACAAGCGACAGCACCGACGCGTGCGTCATCGAGCGTGTTGTTGTCTCGCCAAGCGTTGAGACGCTGACCGAGGTGAACGCAACCGCGAATTTCGGCGCGCAGCCCGTCACCGGATGCGTTGTCACCGATGCGGCCGACTACACCTGGGATTGGAGTTTGGACGCGTATTCGTACGCGGATTTTTCGAGCGCAGACGCGGAGTGCGTTGGCGATCCGTCGAACTGCGCAAGCGTTGAGGCGCTGGCCGAAGGCGAGGTTGTCGTGTCTGCCGCGCCGTCGGGCTACGCCGTCACGGGGGAGGCGAGCCTTGTTGTCAATTTTTCCGATCCGTACGTTATCGATTACCAGCCGAACTGCACCGAAGCATGCGTGAACGCAACTGTCGGTGCCACGTTCAACACCGCCATGGACGGCGATACCATCGCGAGCCAGGACATGGTAGGGCTCTATCGGTGCGAAAACGAAATTTGTTCCGACGTAACGCTGGTTGAATCGGCTGTGCCGTCGTGCGTGTACGACGAGGGCGACGCGGATGCGTGCGTAGGATTTTCATTCGGTGACGTCACGTTGTCCGCATCAACCTTTTATCGCGTCATTATTTCCGGCTCGGTCACGTCAACAAGCGGCGTCGGACTCATTCGCACGAACTACGGCACCGATTATTCATGGACGTTCCGCGTGCGCGAAGACGAGTCGCTGTGCGCCGTTGAGCGCATTGCGTTGTCGCCCGATGACGTCAGTGTGGCGTCGGTCGGCGATCAGGCGGCGTTTTCGGCAAGCGCGTACGGCGAAGCGGACAGTTGCTCGACGTCGGGACAGGAACTTTCAAGCGCCGATTTCGATTGGGGTTGGACGAACCCCATTGCCGACAATCCTGACAACGACGCGTCGTATCGCGTTGCGGCGTGGTATGCGGACGGCGAAGTTGATGCCGACGTGACAAGCATCCCATCGGGCTGCACGTCGCTGTGCTTGGCGTCTGGCTCCGAACCGGATCAGGCGGTCTGCGGTAACAGCGAGCTTGAGATTGATGCAACAACGCAGGCGGGCGAAGAATGCGACGATGGAAATGACGACAGCGGTGATGGCTGCTCGTCAAGCTGCAAAAACGAAGGATCGCAAACAACGTGCGGCAACGGCAGCATCGACGACGACGAAGACTGTGACGATAGCAACACGACCGACGATGACGGTTGTTCGTCCACCTGCACGGCGGAAGGCTCGCGTTCGGTGGGTGCCACGTGCGGCAATGGTGACATCGCGTACGACGCCGTCACTTACGCCGGCGAAGAATGCGACGACGGCAACGCCACAAATGGTGACGGCTGTTCGCGCGAGTGCTTGCGCGAAGGCTCATCGACCGAGGCGATGATCGGAAGCGCGCTGTGCGGCGACGGCGAAACAACCGAACCGTACGAAACGTGCGACGACGGAAACGGCGAAGACGGCGACGGCTGTTCGTCAAATTGCCTGCGCGAAGGCGCGTACGTCGACGCAACCGATGGCGCGTCAGTGTGCGGCAACGGCGAAGTCGAGTACGACGCGAATACGCTTGCGGGCGAAGCGTGCGACCCGGGCGCCGACGGCGAGGGCTGCGGCAACGATTGCTTGTGGAAGGGCTCGTCAACATCGTTTGCAACACCGTCGTATTGCGGCGACGGTACGGCGGGTACGGGCGAACTTGTTGCGTGCGAAAGCGGCGCGTCGGGCGATGGTT
>CAYZRQ010000001.1:15911-22533 GCA_964480895.1 uncultured Gammaproteobacteria bacterium
CGCAAGTCGCGCAAATCACCGACGATGCGTCGTATGAAGTGAGCACGGAAACGAATCTTGCAAGCGCGGAAATCGAAGTAACCGAATCGAGCTCGTCATTGTCAACGACCGCGAGCCTCACGCTTTCATGCGTTGCACAAAGCGACCAGGACTGCAGCGACCCGGAAACGCAGGGCGCGGGCGATGCGAATTGTTGCTTTGACCGCCCAACCGTCAGTCTGTACCCGACCGGAGCCGAAGTATGCCGCAACGCCCTTCTGTACGGCGAGTTTAGCGAGCGCATGGACGTTTCGAGCTTTACGTCAACCAGCGCGGCGGGCGAGTCGGTGCGCATGTACGCGCGGCTTTCGCTTGGTTCAGGTGAAGACTGCCCGGCCACGCACACCAGCCTTTCGCGCGCCCCGTCGTCGCTTGCACTGCGCGCTTGGAACGCGGTTCGCCGGTTCCTTTTTGGCGCCAGCGCGAGCGCCGACAGTGGCGACTGCATTGTGCCGGTAACAGCGTACGGCCAAACCACGAACGCCGACGAAACATTCACGGTGACGCTCGGCTATGACGAGATGCTTGAAGCCGACGCTACGTACACGCTTGTTGTTGAGGGCGACGACGATGTGACCGATGAAACAACCGACGGTGTCACGAGCGCCCACGGCGCGGGTATGAACGGCACGGCGACGCAGTCGTTCACCACCGGAAGCGAGGTCTGCACGCTCGACGCGCTTGCCGTTGCCGACAGCGACACCGACAGCCCGTACACGTTCACAACATCGGGTGAGGCGCACGACTTCACGGTTACCGCGCTTTCGTACGCGTCGGGCAGCAGCCAGGAGATCGAACCAATCACAGGCGCCTACGACTGGGAATACGGCGACTGGTCGGTGGCCGATGAAACGCTGTTCACGGCAGCGGCGGGAAGCGGGAGCGGAACCGGCACCGTGACGGCCGCGGGCGAAAACGGCAACACGAGCGTCGCGATCACCGCGACCATGGTTGACGACGACTATTTCGGCACGGCGTGCGATTCGGGCGATGCCGACTGCGAACCCTATGCGGTGAGCGGAACGGCGAAGGTCGAGGCGTACCTCTGTGAGAATCCGTGGCCGGCGGTTGCGGCGTACCCGTGGAGCGACGACCTAACCGGTGCGGCAAATGGCTTGGCCGAGCGCGGCGTCGGCTTCATGCACGTGGCAACCGGTTACTGTCGCGACGCGGGCGAGGAAGGCGAGAGCGATGATTTGCCGACGGTAACCGTTGTGCGTCCGCCCGCCTCGAATGCGAATAACGTCATTAAAGAATATTTCTTCGAGGTTGACGACGACTCGGGCGATGCGATCGGTATCCGCATTGTGAGCAATGGCGATTTCTTGAGTCCGGCCGCATGGTACGAAGCGCAAGGTTTTGTCGGCAATCCAACGTCAACGACCATCGACGGTTTCCCGGCGGTGCAAGACGGCCGAACCGTGTACATTTCTGCGCCTAACGCGCCGGGACTCGGCATTATGTACGCCAACATGTTTGCGGTCTCGTACAACGAGGGCGCGAGCGAAGACACGCTTGCGATGTACGACATGGTTGTTGAGAGTCTTGCGTTCGCGATTAACGTCGATGACGACCGTTTGTGTTATGCGTCGGGCGCGCTCGTTACCGACAGCGACGGCAACACGGTCGCATGCTCGTCGGATCTTGATTGCGACGTGGAGAGCGGCCAGGAATGCGGTTCCGTCAAGCTCAAACTCATGCGCGACATCACGCGTTTGGGCGACGTGAAGGACGTTGGACGAGCAATTGACGCATACGGCGACGAAAACGGCGCGTGCAGCGACACCACGGCGCAATCGTGCACAGAAGATAGCGAATGCCCCGACGGCGAAACGTGCAACCCGCTCGTGCCGACGCTGCCTTCGGGCACGTTTGTCGCGTCGCTTGCGTCAAGCGCGTGGGAGTCGTGGGGCACCATGCTCGGCGGCGCGCTTGGCGAGGATTTGCCGGTCGATCCGCTCAACGACTACAGCTCGTGCGGCGACGACGCGACCGCGTTTGCCGCCTTTAACGCCACGTCGTGCGTCAACGAAACAACCGGCGCATACGCGTGTCCCGAGGATTCGTACGCGTACCACTATCGCGCCGTGGGGAGCGACGGGTTTGAGCTGTATGCCGCGCTCGAATACGGCAGCGAAACATGGTTCGGCGATTACGACGACGACGCGACCGATGCTTACGATTATTTTGCGGCCGAATCCGGTTCCGGCGATTCCTTCTGCGATGGCGACACGTACGGCGCAAGTACCTTGTGCGGCGATGGCGTTGTCGGGAGCGGCGAAACGTGTGAGATCGGCGACACGGGAAGCGCGAGCGCATGCGACCTTGACGAAACCGACGATAGCGATGGCAACGGCGACGCTACGGACGATGAGGACGGTGTCGTCAACCAAATCTGTAACAGCACCTGCACGGGCTATGAGGCATCGGCCACGGCGACGTGCACGGCGACGAGCTGCGGCAACGGCGTTGTCGACGGCTCGGAAGAATGCGACGACGGTGCGCAAAACGGGCGCTACGGTTATTGCGGTACCGATTGTTCGTATGCGTCGGGGTCGTATTGCGGCGACGGCGAAGTGTCGGGAAGCGAGAGTTGCGACTGCGGCAACGCAGCACTGCAAACGCTCGCCGGCGACGGCGATGCGACGGCAACGGCGACGCTTGCTGCGGCGCGGCCGTACGGCGGCGCGTCGGGAAGCTGCGCCGGAATCAACGGCGAATACAACATGAACCCCAACACCACCTGCTCGTGGGATTGCACGGCGGCGGCGGCGTATTGCGGCGACGCAAGCGTTGACGACACCGAAGGCGAGACGTGCGATGGCGCAGCGGAAACATTGGACAGCGCGTTGTGCACGCTCGGATATGGCACGTGGGAAGTCTTCAACTCATCATTTACGCCTTGCGATAGCGACAGCGATTGCGAAAGCGGAGAAGTCTGCGGCGACGGTGACACGACGTCGGTCGATGAATTTGTCGATGCATGTCCGACGACCGAAGTGTGCATTGACGGCCCGTCAACGGTGATCGGCTTGCCGTGCGACTTAACGGCGTACGACTGTAGCTCGAGCGCAACCGCGGGCGACGGCGTATGTTCGTCGATCGCGTATCCGACGTCGCGCACGCGCGCGTGCGAGGACGACGGTAGCTCGGGTGATACGTGCGAGCTTGCCGGGTCGTGGTGGTACGGTATCGACTGTTTTGCGTCGGGCTCGTGCGGCGACGGCACGACCGACGAAAATGAGGAATGCGATGACGGCAACGACACGAGTACCGACGCTTGCACGGGCGAATGCACCGAAAACGTTTGCGGCGACGGCTATTTGCTCGAAGGCTCGGAGGAGTGCGACGAAGGAACGGCAAACGGCGAAGGCTGCGACGCGTCGTATGGATCGTCGTGCAGCGCGTGTTCAACGTCATGCCGTTACATCGCAAGCTCGGGAGATTTTTGCGGCGACGGTGAAACGAACGGCGACGAATACTGCGACGGCGACGATGTTCCTTATGTCTATCTCAACGCCACCGCCGACACGCCGATTTATGCGACGTGTTCAACGCTTGGTGCGACCGTAACGGCCGACTCGACAATCTACACGTGCACCGACGCCGGTTTGTGCGATGGCGGCTACGACACCACAGACGGCGAAACAACAAGCACGAACGGCGATTACTGTGAGGACAGCGGCGATTGTGGTACAGGCGGCGACTGCGTGTTCCCGTCGTGCGCAACCGATTGTGCGTCGAGCTGCCCGTTCGACACCGATTCGGCCGAACTCACGGTAACGTCAAACGAACCTGGCGCAACCGCCGAAATCGAGGCAACGCTCTACTCGTACAGCAGCGACTCGACGTCGAACATTCCGAACGCGGCCACCGTCACGGTTCCGTCGTGCAGTGCGGCGCAAAACATCGTGGCCGACGTGAACTATGACGTCACGCTTCCCGACGTTTACCTTATTTTCGTCACCGATACGTCCGGTTCGATGAATGCGACGCTTGGTTCGTCAACACGCATGGAAGTTGCCAAGGATTTGCTCACCGAAGCCGTTGATGAGCTGTACGAAGAATTGGGTTCCAAGATGAACATCGCGCTCATGAGCTTCGCGTCGAGCGTCACTACGGACTCGGGGTTCGTTGGCGAAGACGATGAGTCGACGCTTCTCACCGCCATTGACGGCTACAGCTACGGCGGCGGAACGCACACCTACGACGCGCTCGACGAAGCGAAGGCGCTGCTTGACGCCGAAAGCGATACATCGAACGTGCGCAAGATTGTCGTCTTGTTAAGCGACGGCTCGCCAACAGGCACCGACGGTTCATCGAAGACGACGAGCGCGGCCTACGACCTCATGTACGGCACCGACTACGAGTTGTATTCCGTTGCGTTGACGACGAGCGATTCGCTCGTCGAATACATGAATCGCTGGTCGAGCAACACGTCGCTCACATCGTCGTCAACCGGCACCGAACACGACTACAACCAGGATAATCTTATTGATTACTCGTACTCGGGTTCAACGGCCGACGAGCTCGAGGATGCGTATCAGTCGATTATCGATTCGATTACGCAAGGCACGGCGGTATTCTTGACGACAAGCGGAGGCACTACATACACGAGCCGCGCAACGCTTCCGGAAGGCAGCAACGTGTCGTTGCCGTGGCCGGCCGGATTCTCATGCGACGACGAAAGCGAAACGGACGTGCCGCTGCAGGTAACGTTTAGCGGCGAAGGGACGGTGACGCTTAGCAACCTCCGTGTTGATTACTGCGCGCCGTAATCTTATGTCGAAAGTCGAAAGTCGAAAGTCGAACGTCTTTGAACTCTATGGTCGATCCTAACAACCAGCGCTATTACGAACTTGATGCGGCCGCTCCTACCGCGCTTGCTCCGGCATTCGCGCCGTGGTGGCGGCGGCGAGAGTCGTTCGCGCGCGTTGGCGTTTTCGCGCTTGCGGCGGCGTTGCTTGCGCTTGGCGGCACGTACGCGTACCAAACGTTCACGCTCGGCGACGAACGCGAGGCGGCGAGCGAGGCCGAGCGTGTGGCGGGCGAGATCGCATCGCGCTGTGCCGGTGCCGCGGATCCTGCCGCGTGTACGGCGAGCGAGGCGAAAGACGCGGCCGAAGCAACCGGCAACGCCAAAGTCTGTTTGGGGCTTGCTGGCAATGCATTGTTCAACTGCGTGACACTCACGGCGCGTGCTAGCCTTGATCCCAGTGCGTGCGACGAGCTTCCGGGCGACGTGCGCGGCGCGTGCGCCGACGCGGTGAACTTAGCCAAAGCGCAAGCTGACGGCGACTACGCGCGATGCGCGTCGATCGGGGACACCTCGCTTCGCGAAAACTGCGAGGACATCCTTATTGACGTTGTCATTGCTTCCGGTGCGTGCGCAACGTACGGCGTGTCGGCCGACGCTTGTACGTTCCCCGCGAGGCTTGAAACGGCGATAGCATCGGGCAATCCGCAGTCATGCGATGCATTTGTTGGTGATGACCGTGAAAGCTGCGAGGATGCGTTCACGTCCACCGACCGCGATGAAGACGGCCTTTCGCGGCAGCGCGAATACGAACTCGGTACGTCCGACGACAACCCCGACACCGACGGCGATGGCTTTGACGACGGTACCGAGGTCACGAACGGTTATGATCCGTTGAAATAAATCTATGTTCGACAACATCCCCAAATCTCCGCAAGCACAACCGGCTGACATGTTCGATGGCATTGATGCCTCGCCTTTGCCGCAACCGCCCACGAGCCCGACGCCCGTGGCGCCGCCGCGCATCACACCGCCGCCTTCCGCGCTCCCTCCGACCCCTCCCACTACGAGTTATACGCTACAAGCTACAAGTTCCACTCACATCGGCCGAACCCTGCTTATCGTCGTCATCGCGCTCCTCGTGCTCGGCGGTTCGGCGTATTTGGCGCTGTTCATTATGTCCCAGCAAGGCGAACTTTTTGAAACGGCTGTCGATGACGAAACATCTGTGGTTGACGAAGCACCGAGCGAGGATGCTCCCGCCGACGAGGCCGCTGCGCCGTCGAACGAGACGCAAGACCGCAACCCGGGAACGTTTCTCGACAGCGATGGCGACGGGCTCACGAATGCCGAAGAACTCGAGGCGGGCACGTCGGTCACTAAGGCCGACACCGACGGCGATGGACTTGGCGACCGCGAGGAGGTGAAGGTCTACGGCACCGATCCGAAGGACGTTGACACTGACGGCGACACCTATCTCGATGGCCAGGAGGTTGCGGGCGGGTATAATCCGAATGGAAGCGGACGGCTTTTTAGCGTGCCCGAGTAAGCATCACCTATGTTCGGCAAAAAGGCACAAACGCCACCACAACCCGAAACGCCGGCTGTTCCAAAGGCCGCAGACCTCGGCGCCGTGATTCACGTCATGCCCAAGGCGTTTTACGGCAAGGCGGCTGCGCTCAAGGAGCCGCCGAAGCCCCCCGCGCCGATCGCGCCACCGCCGCCTCCCGCGGCGCCGAAGGCTCCGACGCCGATGCCACCTCTTCCAAAGCGTTCGCGGCTTTCGCCGCTTCTTCTCATTGCCGGTGCGCTGTTTGTGTTGGCGCT
>CAYZRQ010000002.1:0-20337 GCA_964480895.1 uncultured Gammaproteobacteria bacterium
CTGCGAGCAGAGTCTCATTGTGAAGGAAGTCTCCCCGTGTATTCTGGTAATTTTCGTCGTTGAATAGATAAAGATATTCGGAAAACTTCTCATAATCATTCCGATCTTGAAAAATACACCGCCGATCGACCCCGCGGTTAAATAGATGATAGTACGAACCGGATGCCGGCTGGTGCTTGCGCATATTGGTGTTGGGGTGGCTTAGCCACCACGGTGGTGGCTAAGCCACCCCGAAATCCATCCGAAATCTCGTTTGGCATGCGTACCGACTATGCCGCCTCGACCACCACGGTTACCATCGCCTCGAAGCCCGACGGGAAATCAACGGTCACTTCGGACGTGCCCGTTTCCTTGATCGGCGTCATTGCAATAAATGTTTCGTCAACCTTGTGGCCGAGCTCCTTGAGCGCTTGCGCAATTTGCTTCGCGCCGACGGCGGCATACAGCGTACCCTTGTCCGCCTTGACTTTGATGACGACCTCGATGCCGTCGATCTCTTCGGCGAGGCGTTGCTGCGCCTTTTCATTTTTCGTTTCTTTTCGCGCCGCAACGTGCTCGCGCTCGGCGCTTTGCGCCAACGTCTTCGCGCTCGCTTCTACGGCGAGATGTTGGGGGAAGAGGAAATTTCGGGCGTAGCCTTCGGGGACGTCGACGACGCTTCCCTTGCGCCCGAGCGACCGAACGTCGTCGAGGAGGATGACTTGCATAGGCGGAGTGCCTTTTTAATGATCCCAATCATATCGCGATAGCTCGATCGACCCAAGAGGTCGCCCGCGGGGACCCAAACGACCGCGCGAATGTTCTCGCCTTTGGACGTCGCTTTCGGCTTGTGCAGAACGGCGTCCGTCGGAGCCTCGAACAGAAAATAATGAATGTATTTGTGGACGAGTTTGCCTTTGTGGACGAAACGGTCGCGGAACCAAATATCAATGGTGTCGAGCCGGCTTACGATTCGCAACCCCGTCAAACCCATCTCTTCGCGGATTTCGCGTACGGCGCCGTCGCGCAAGGACTCCCCTTGCCTGACGTGCCCCTTGGGAAACGCCCACTTGCCGTACGAATCCTTCACCATGGCGAAAAACACGCCTTGCGGCGCGCGCCGAAATACGAGTCCTCCCGAGGAGACTTCGGTTCGGTGGCGTTCCTGGCCGCCATTATGGCGACGCGAGGAAATCGACCGCCGCATCGAATTGGGGATCGTTGCCGGCATGATAATCTTCTTCGGTATATGAGACGATGACGTCGGGCGTAATGCCGATGTCGTCGATCGAACGGCCGAGCGGCGTCAGCCAGCGGGCGATCGTCATTTTGATCGCGCTGCCGTCGGGAAGCTCGTAGTATTCCTGCACCGAACCTTTGCCGAACGTCTGCTCGCCGATGACGGTAGCGACGTCGTAGTCCTGCAGCGCGCCGGCGAGAATTTCCGACGCCGATGCCGAGCCGCCGTTGACGAGCACCACCGTCGGTACGTCAGCGAAGTACGCGATGCCGTCGGCCTGGTACTCATCGCGTTCGCCGCGAATTTCTTCGATGACCACCGTCTGCCCGTCCACCCAGAACCCGGCCATGGCGATCGCGGCGTCAAGCAGGCCGCCGGGGTTGTTGCGTACGTCAACGATGATTCCCGTTGCGCCGCGACTCACCATGTCCTGCGCGACATCTTCGAAAATCGCCGACGTGTCGTCATTGAACAGCGAAACGGTCACAACGCCGATGCCGTCGTCGCGAAGTTCCGCTTTCACGCTCTGCACGGTGATCTCATCGCGCATAATGGCGACGTCGAACGCCTCGGCCGCGCTATCGCGCGAAAGCGTGAGCACGACCTCGGTATCTCGGGGGCCGCGAATGCGGTCGACGGCTTCGCTCACCGTCATGTCAATCGTCGACACGTCGTCAATCGCAATGATGGCGTCGCCCGCAAGCATGCCGGAGCGCTCGGCCGGCGTTCCGGCGAGCGGCGCAATGACAACGATGCGTTCGTCCTTCATGCCGATCTCCGCACCGATCCCAAAGAAACTTCCCGCAAGCTCCTGACTGAATTCCTCCGCCTCGGACGGCGTGAAGTACATCGAATACGGATCGTCGAGCGACGCCAACAGCCCTTGCAAGGCGCCGTAATACAAATCGCCCTCCGCGACCGGCTGGTCGACGTAATTCGTACGAATGTGTTCCCAAACATCCCAGAACGTTCCAAAATCAAGCTCCCGCGTGACCCATCCGGGCTGATCCCCGCCGGTGTTGACGACGTCGATGGATGCGTTGGAGTTTGATGTGACCGCACCGGGATTTCCCAAAAGATAGCCTGCAACGACGAGCGCCCCTGCGCAAAACACGATACCGAGCACGCGAAGCGGAGCGGCAAGCGGCGAAGGCGGCCGCAAGGCACGAAGCATACAAAGGATACGGTAACACATTCCTCGCCGTTGTGCTACGCTGTCCCCATGTCGATCCGCTTACGCAAGGCGCTTTTTTGGCTGTTTGCCCTGGTCTTTATCGTTGCGGCGCCAGGAATCGTCCTCTACACCGCAGGATATCGCTACAATCTCACGTCCGGGCGTTTGCAACGCACTGGCGTTATTGCGATTGCGACGTCGCCACGCGGCGCAACGATTCTTGTCGACGGCAAAGAGGCGTCGGAAACCAGCCCCTACGTCCTTCAACGTCTTATGCCCGACAACTACACCGTCGAGCTCGCGCGCCGCGGCTACCAAACGTGGACGCAGGACGTCGCCGTTGAGAGTGGACGCACAACGTATGTCAACGCGACATTGTTCGCCGATGCCGAACCTGAACTCCTGCTCGAAGAACCCGCGGTTGCGACGGCCGTAAGCGAAGACGGTCGCACACTCGCGCTGCTCCTTGCGGGCGAGAACGGCGGCACGGAAATGTGGCTCTACGACGTGCCCACGCGAACCGAACGCTTGCTCGCGAAGAGCAATCGGGAGCTTGTCGATGGCGACACGATTGCGTGGGCGACAAGCCAAGACGGCATCATACTCGTGAGTAACAACACCCCCGTGCTCGGCTGGCGCGTCGATGGGACGTCAATCGCAACCGACTTCCTGGAAGGCGAGCTCAATCGTCTTCCGGAATATGCGTTCGTTGACAACGGCGTCAATGTTGAGCTCGTCAGATCTGGCGATCCAACATCTTCATACATGGAGCTTGTAGCACTCCTCCCCTACAGCGCCTACACCGTCGTCTATCGCGACGATGAACGCGCGCTGCTTCACGACGGCCGCGGCCGTATGTTCGCGCTTCGGCTGAGTGATAACAACGTTACCGAGCTCACGCTGCCGTCGCCGCTTATCGACAAACATGACGAGACGGGGTTGTTCGTGGTGAGCGATGGCTACGAAATCGCCATCGCCAACCTCACGACGAACGCCAGCGAATTCGTCACCCGCCAAAGCGATCGCGTCGTCGCCCTGGCGTGGCACCCGCGCGGCGATGCGATTTTCGTTGCTACGTCGACCGCCATCATCGCGCTTGATCGCACGGCGTACATTTCGCGCACCGCAACGCCGATCGCCGCGGCCGACTCCATTACAACCATGTGGCCCGACCAAACCGGGCGCAATCTCTACTTTTTCGGTTCGGTCAACGGGATAACGGGACTGTATCGAGTGAGACTGGTGAAATAATTTGAACCCGGGGTGGTGAATCTATCGTCACCATTCAATTCACCATCCCGAACGGAGGTGAGGCCTGCCTGCCCTGCCTGCCGGCAGGCAGGCGGCAGGCAGGGATCTTGTAGCCTGTGATCGTGATGCGGCCCAGGATCCCTCGGCATCCTTCGGAGCCTCGGGATGGTAAGTGAAGGAGCACGCCTCGCTTCTCACCTATTTCAAAAACCCAAACGACGCAAGCATAATGCCGACGGCGTCGTTGTCGGGAACATCGGTCGCAAGCACGACGACGCGATCCTTGTAGTTGATGACGTACTCGTGCCTCCCCGAACCGAGTTCAAATTTCGTCGCTTCGTAATTCGCAATGGTCACGCCGGTTTCGCGGTACGCGTCGTCTTCCGACGCACGGAGCGCCGCGGTGTACGTCATGTCGTACTCAAGAACAATGAGATACGTAATCTCTTCTGCGTCTGCAGTTGGCGCAAACCCCGTAGCGCCGTCTCCCGTGCGTTCATACGCCGACCAATCGCTCGGGTAGTCGATTGACCACACCTCGTTGCGATACGTCTGCCAGCCCGCGGGCGAGAGCGCGCCGCCATCGGTGTTAACGGGCGCCGAACCCCACGGCAGATACCCTTTCCATCCCAACACCCCAAGCGCGGCGAAACCCGCAATAATCCCGACCGCCAGCAAAGCCGCTTGTTTCGTCATACGCCCAAAAAATAACGCAGCGCTTGAGCGCGCGACGGCAGCGGATCGGTTTTCGTGTTGCGAAGCGCCGCAAATTTCGGCAGACGCGCCAGCCGCGGAAACGCCTCTGACGGCACCGGTTTGCGCGGCGTCGTGACGCCAGCGAGTGCAAAAATCTCCTCGGCAAACGCGTACCACGTAACCGGCGGGCCGCTGTTGACGAGATGATACGTTCCCGGCGGCGAATGCGTGTCGATGAGCCGTAGCGTTGCCGCGGCCAAGTCACGCGTGTACGTCGGACATCCCACTTCATCGTCGACAATAGACAGCTCGGGTTTCATTTTCGCAAGCCGCAGCATGAGTGCGACAAAACTTTCTTTCGCATTCTCTCCCACGCCGGGAATGCCGAAAAGTTTCGAGGTTCGACAAACGTAATAGCGCCCGCCTGCGGCACGAACAGCTTCCTCGCCCGCGAGCTTCGTCTCGCCGTACTTCGATAGCGGCGCGGGAGCATCATCCTCGACGTAGCCTTCGGGTTTATCGCCAGCGAACACGTAATCGGTGCTGTAATGCACCATAAGCGCACCGATGCCCTGCGCCGCGACAGCGAGATTGCCAGGACCCAGCGCGTTAATGGCGTACGCCAGCGGATACACCTCAGGATCTTCAACCTTGTCGACGAGATTGTAGGCAGCGGCGTTGATAATGACGTCCGGCTTTACGGAGACGACGACACGGCGCACCGCGGCTGCGTCGGTGATGTCGAGCTCATCGCGGTCTGTCGCAATAACATCGTGTCCGGCCGTACCGAACACGCGAATAACATCTTGTCCAAGCATGCCCTGCGAGCCGGTGAGAAGAATGCGCATACGTCAAAACGGAAAACCTATTGCGTCAAACATCGGCGCGGCTGCATCGCGCGCCGAGAGCACTGGGGCGCTGTCGGTCGGCCACGCAATCTGAAATGCCGGATCATTCCACGCCACGTTCGCGTCGAGCGCTTTGTCAAACGTGTTCGTCGATTTGTACAACAATTCACAATCCTCAAGCGCGTAAAAACCATGTGCGATCCCCTCCGGCCAAAACACCATCGTCTTATTCGCTTCGGAAAGCTCGATGCCGAAATGCTGTTTGAACGTCGACGAATCCTTGCGTAGGTCAACGCCAACATCAAACATTCGGCCGCGGACGCAGCGCACGATTTTCGCCATGGCTTTCGGCGGCAGCTGGAAATGCAAACCGCGCAAAACGCCCTTTGCCGAACGTGAATGATTGTCCTGCAAAAAAGTCGACGGAATGCCGTACGGCGCAAGTTTCTCGGCGTTGAACGACTCGTAAAAAAATCCGCGATCGTCGCCAAACACCTGCGGGTGAATGATGCGCATGCCCTCGATTGGCCCGTGTTCAATGTCCATAGCTAGGCAAGATCACCGAATTGCGATTTGTACCACTCACGATAAATGGCGCCATTTTTGATAGGCCGCCACCACGCTTCATTTTTTCTGTACCAGTCTACCATTTGGTGCAGACCTTCGTCGAAACCGATCGATGGCGTCCAGCCGAGTTCGGTTTTCATTTTCGTGAAATCGATGGCGTAACGTCGATCCTGTCCTGGACGATCTTTCGTAAAAACGATTGCGCTCTCATCGAGATGCATAACACCGATAAGGCGCTTCGCGGTTTCAAGAATGCTCATCTCCGAGTCGCCGCCCATCATGTACGTCTCCCCCGACCGGCCACGCTCGAGAATGGCGAGTACGCCGCGGCCGTGGTCGGCGGCAAAAATCCAATCGCGCACCTGATGCCCGTCGCCGTGAATGATGACGCGCGCGCCGTCGAGCAAATTTGTGATGGCGATCGAAAGGTATTTTTCGGGATACAAGTACGGCCCGTAGTTGTTCGTGCAATTGGAAATCGTAGCCTGCAGTCCGTGCGTGTCGATCGCGGCGCGCACCAAATGGTCGCTTGCTGCCTTGGTCGCGCTGTACGGATTGCGCGGCGAGTACGGCGTGGACTCGTTGAACTTCGGATCGTTGGCGCCGAGCGAACCGAATACTTCGTCGGTGCTGACGTGATGAAGGCGCTTGCCGTGTTTGACGCACGCCTCAATAAGACGCTGGGTGCCGAGAATGTTCGTAAGAATAAACGGCTCGGCGTCAACGATGGAACGATCGACGTGCGTTTCGGCCGCAAAGTGCACAACCACATCGACCGTGCCGACGATGTCGTCGACAAGTTGCTTGTTCGTAATCGAACCGTACACGAATTTGTAGCGCGGATGCGTTTGAAAATCGAGCGTATTCGTGAGGTTGCCGGCGTAGGTCAAGGCGTCGAGGTTCACAACGTCCCAATCCGGACGCTCGGCAAGCACGACGCGAATGAAGTGCGATCCGATAAACCCGCAGCCGCCGGTCACGAGAAGCTTCATAGTGCGGAGAGCTTACCCGCCACCCGCCCAGACGGTCAACAGTCCTCACCGACCGCTTCTAAGAAGTGGCGGAGTTATCGACAATCGCTTTGCTCACCTTCTCGAGCTCTTCCGGCGATGGATGCGCCTTCGCAGAGGTTCGCGGTAGGCCATCGTAACAAGGCATGATGTGGACGTGGGTGTGCATGACCTCCTGCCCCGCGCTCTTTCCATGATTCATGCCAAGGTTATAGCCCGTCGCGCCAAGCGCGGCCATGATGCGCGGCGCGAGGTCGTGGACAACGGCCATGATGTGTATGGCATCATCGCGCGATCCGACGCTCAAGTTTTGTGCGTGCATTTTGGGGACGACGAGCGTGTGCCCCTTGCAGACCGGTCCGATGTTGAGAAACGCGAATGCAGTCTCATCCTCGTATACTTTGTACGACGGCGAGCGGCCGGCGATGATCTCACAAAAAAGACAATCCATAGGTCAACATTTTCTATACACGAGCAAGCTCACCACGGGAAGGGCGGCGACGGCAAGCGCAAGGAACAGCCGTGCGTCGGCGAACGCGGCGCCGTACGACCACGCAAGCACGCCAAACACGAAACCAACGCCCAAGGCCGCGGCGTACGACACAGCGCCGACTCGCGTAGTCCCTTTCATACGCAGCGCATCAACCGCCCCAAACGCGAGGCTGACGGCAAGCAGCATGTGCGGCGAAAACGCGGTTGCCACAAATCCCGGCTGCAACGCCTCGAGGCCGAGAAACGCCGCGTAGGCAAACGTCATGACGAGAAATCCGAATCGCGAAATCGTCATAAGGCTTTGATCGCGTGCCAAAATCGGCGTGCGGTTTCAACCGTGAACTGTGTGGCGGTCATGGGCGGTTTCGTGAACGTGAACGTAATGGCGTGCAGGTCGACCGTTGCGCCGAGTTCGCGCATGAACGGCGCCGAGATCGCAAACTTGTATGCACCGTTTTCCCGCGCGAGCGATGCAAGACCGAACGTCGCGTCGGCCGTTCGCCAACCCGCGACCGTGCTCGGCACAGCCATTGTTGCGTAGACGAACGACACGTCGTCGAGTTTGGTAAACGGCGTCAAAGGAACCGCATCGGGGTTAAAAAACATCTCCGGCGCGAACGCAAACTTCCCTTCCGTCGTCATTTTGACATCCCCGACGCTCGTGGCGCCAACAAGCAGCTCGCCACCGCCAACGTCGGCCGTCACCTTAGTATGCGTGAATGGAATGTCGATAGTGTGCGCGCCGATCGTCACCGCGTCGGGCGATTCGGCATGGAACGTTTCGAGCGTCATGCGCCGCGCGTTCGTCACAAACGTTGTCGGGCGAACGCCCTCGCGGTATCCCACCTCGTCGCCGATGTACAGCCGGTTCGTAAACGTGACATAACGCAGCGTCGTGTCGATTGCGCGCCACATGATGTCCGACGTCCCCGACATTTCGACGCGGTACACGCCTTCCGCAAAGCCGTCTCCGTTAATGGTGAGTGTCCCTTGCGACGATGTTTGATTTTCCGACGCGTTGCCGTCATCGGTAAACACGCGCTCGGCCACAAGCGTTCCGTCGTCACGCCACACGCGCAGCGCGCCTTCGTCAGCGCCGAATGTACGATTGACGTCGGAATACGTTACGTCGATAACGACGTTCTCATTCTTGACGTACGTCACAAATTCGTGCGAACCGCGTAGCGTTGTGTCGATACGCTGTGTGCGCAGAAGCGGCGTGTACTCGTCCGATCGGTACGGCGTCGCGAGATCGGCGCGGTACGTTGCGACTTCCGAGCGTTCGGGCGGATGCTTCGTAAAGTCCTCAATCGTCGCCTTCACCGCTTCACGCGCGAAAAGCACAGTTTGTATGCCGTCGTCCGATTGCATGACGGAAGGCCAGTCGAGGTTCTCGAGGATCGTATTGGACATGGGACGAAAATCGAACGCATACGCCTTCACGTCAACAAGACCGCCAAGCTCGACAATCGGCTGGTCGTGCGGATCGAATGCAAGGTTCACGCGCACCGACACGAAATCGTCGCCCGGAGGTTTCACGGAAATGTACACCGGCTCGTCCTCTATAGCGACAAATGCACCGTTGTCACCGACAGTCACATCGCTCACACGCTCGGCAGGTAGCGGACTATTCACGAACGGCGATACATCGCCCGCCGTCAGCATCACGATGCGCTCGCCGCTGGGTGCGACGTCGCGATACGCCAACACGAAAAAAAGTGCGAACGGTGCGGCGAGAATGAGGATTTTGAGAAGCGTCGATGTCATAAGTGTGGCGTAGGCGGACATTGCATCGCTCGTTCGGCGGTTCCGCTACACCGCAACGGCTCGTGTCTCCTCGCCTGCGGCTGTGCAGAAGCGCCTCCCTCCGCGATACAATGTCCGCCTAAACAATTCATGGGTCTATCATCAGACGATACAACGATTCCTCGTCGATCGTCGCTACAAGGTCAATGCGCAAGCCAAGCTTGGCAAGTTTCACGTCGTTCAAATACGTAATGTCCTCCGAAGGCAAAGTGATGCCGAAGTAGTAGAGCGGCGCGTTCAGAGCGAGTTCGGGCAATGCCGCGTAGGTCGCGTCGCTGCGCAAAGGGACGACGACGCTGCGCAACGGAAACAGATATTTGTCGGCGCGATCGACGACGATGACCGCGTTTTGCTCGGTGGCGGCGATCACGGCGTCGCGCTTCACGGCGAAGCTTGCGAGCGCGCGGCGAGTCGCAAGCGTGCCATCGGAGCCAAGGAGAACCGCCGACGCCGAGGCGGTAACGAACGCAAGTGCAACCGCCACTACGAACGCCGCGGCAAACCCGCGTGACCGCGCCGCGATCGCAACCTCGACGCGGCGAACAGCCGACGCGGCAAGAAAACCGCCGAGCACGAAGAGTGGCAACCAGTAGCGCACGTGGCTGTTGCCGATGGTAATTGCAGACGGATCGGGGTTGTCGGCGAACGTCCAACTGCCGTAGACGACCGCAAGCCACAGCGTAAGGCCGAACGTAACATACGCCACGACGCGCGTCGCGCGTTGTCGCGTCGCTTCCGCCGTGCTTGGTCGCTTTCCTCGCCAAAATGCGAGACCGGCGCCGGCGACCGCAAGCGCCGTTGCGAGCGGGAACAGCGACACGCCGTAGTACCAACTATTTTTGACGATCGCCTTGGCGTCGAAGCCGAACGGCAGCACGTACGTCAACACGCCAGATGCACTCCACGCGGGAGCGATCGCGCTGACCGCTGACGGCGGCGCGGCGGCAGATGGGACGTCCACAAGATACCCGCTCGCAAATGGACTCCCGTACGTCAGCACGTTCCATACTCCGAGCGCGGCGAGGACGAGAGCGCATCCCGCGCACCACGCGAACGTGCGGCGCCACGTCACGCTCGAACGCAAAGCAACCGCAAGCAAAATGACGCTGGCGAACACCCACGGAAGCTCAAAGGCGCGCAACGCAATCGCGAGGCCGACGGCGATGCCGGAGAGAAACATCGCGAGTACGCGGCGTTTGGGAAACGCAACAACCGCGAACCACAAGGCGATGATAAGCGACGCAACAAACGCGACGTTATGCATCATGACGCGCGAACTCAAGGCAAGCCACGCCGGATGTGCGAACGCAAACAGCGCGGCCATGTCGGCCAGACGCTCGTCGCCCCACACGCGTCGCACGATGTCCCAAAAACACACAACCGCGAGCAGCGCAAAAAGCGGCGTCACGAGGAGTATCCCCCACGCGCCGAACACGGCGCCAACGCCGCCGGCAAGCACAGGGAGCCCAATGAAGCTCACCGGCACGATGCACTCGTCAACAACGACGGTGGAACGCGGATGCGCTAAACCGTCCGCAAGCGACGCGGCGTCGTCAACCACGCACAAGCCCTCACCCTTCGCAACCGTTGAGGCAAAAACAAAATTCGCGTTCTCGTCAGGTGACGTGAACGTACCGTTCACGCCGATCGAGAGCGCAAGCGACGCGGCGACAAGCACGAACAACACTCCCAAACGCAGAATCGTTGCGGCGTGCGGCATAATTACAGCGAGTACGTTACCGCAGCGACGAGCGCAAAGACAAGCGACGAAGCAAGAATGATTTCGGCGGTGTCGATGAGCGGCGGCGTACCGAGCGCAATACCAAGAAGGAGGAGTGCGATCGACGAGAACTGCATAAACATCTTCGCCTTGCCCCACACGTTCGCCGACATCATGTGGCCGTTCGCTCCGCGCGACAAAAAGACAACCGCGGGCAACAGATCAAGCGCGATCGCGACAAACACGACAACCGGATGAAAATATTGCAACGCGATGACGAGCGCAACCGAGCCAATCAGCAGTTTGTCCGCGACCGGGTCAAAGAAAATCCCCCACGGCGTGACTTTGCCGCGAACGCGCGCAAGCGAACCGTCAACCAAATCGGTGAACGCCGCAAGCACGAACAGCGGCAAGCCGATAAGATAATTGCCGAGGAAGAGCAGCCACAGCACGAACGGCGTCATCACCATGCGCGCGATCGTGAGGTGGTTGGGCTCCACGAAATCGGGAACAAATGGTAAGACAAGATACCGCATGACATGGTCATGGGGATAGAGCTTGGTAAACGTACGTTTGGCCATACCTGCTATCATGATACCAATCTTTTCGCCCCTGCACTCACTATGCCGCGTGTCCCCGTTCTCCTTCTCATTTCCCTGCTTGCGACGGTGCTCAACGCCGTGGTGTTTCATGTCGCGCTCATCGGCCTCTTTGCGCTTGCGGCGTGGGTGATTGCGGCCGGAGGATTGTTCGGTAAAGCCGCACTGCCGCGCTCGAACGCACTTGCGGCGCATAGTGTCGGCGCACTTGTTGCACTCGCACTTCTTGCGCAGGGCGGCGCGGCGCTCTACTACGTGCTTCCCGTGACGACCGCCGGGCTTCTGCTCGTGCTCCTTAGCGTGAGCGCGCTCGGCGTTTTTGCTGCGCGGGGCAAGGGTGAGTTTACGACGCTGCGTGTGGCGCCGACGGCGCTTGACGGGAGTATTCTCGCGCTCGGTATCGCGGGCCTTGCGGGCTGGTGGGCGGCCGTTACACCGATTGCGATTGACAGCGCAGTGCGCACGCCGTGGGCCGTTGTGCCGCCGGTCGCGGTTCTGGCGCTCGGCGTCGTTGGCGCCGCTGTCATGTTGGCCGCGATCCGCGGCAGGCGCGCGCTTGCCGCCCTGCTCGGCAGCGCCGCGCTTTTCTCCGTGGCCGCGCTCGCCGCCGCCGTGTATCCGCTCGGTTTTGGATTTGATCCGTTCCTCCATCGCGCGACCGTCAGCCACATTCTCGAATTCGGCACCATCACGCCCAAACCGCTCTACTACGTCGGGCAATACGCGCTCGAACTTGCCGCGGTAAAACTCTTCGCGCTTCCGCTTGCGCTGTTCGACGTGCTGCTCGCGCCCGCGCTCCTTGCGCTTGCCGCGTTCGCCGCCGCGTTCGCGCTACCACGGACGCTCACCGCAGCGACGCTCTTTTTGCTTCCGCTTGCGGGATTCATACCAACGACGCCGCAGGCGCTCGGCTACATTTGGGCGTTCCTTGCCATTGTCGCCGCACTCGCGCCCGATGCGGCAACATCAAAAAGCGCGTGGTTGCCGTGGCTCTTTGGCATTGCCGCACTCGCAACACACCCGATCGCCGGCATTCCCGTCATGATCTTCCTCGCTGTGGATAACCTACTGCGCTTCAGGCGCAGGGTCGCGCTTGGCGTGCTCATAGCGCTCGGCAGCTGCGCGCTTCCGGCCGTCTTCCTTGTGCAGGCCGCCGTTTTCGGTCTTGATGCAACCTGGTCGCCGACGTTTGACGTTGCCAATCTGCCGCTCGTCGGATTTTTCGGTACGGGATACGACACGTTTCTCGATGCGCTCTACCTTGTCCTCGGTAATGCGTTGTGGATTTGCCTCATACTCGCCATACTCGGCTCTTGGAAACGTCAACTCACACCAACCGAACGCGCGCTCTGGCTCTCGACCGGCATGCTCGCCGTGAATTTCGTTGTCCTCGCACTCGGCATTGACTTTGCGTTTCTCATCTCCTACGAACGCAACGACTTCGCGGCGCGCATCCTTACGGTAATGACACTCTTCCTCGTGCCGCTCGCGGGGCTAGCGATCGAACGCGCCATGACGCGCCTCACTTCCCTACCGCCGTCAAGCGTCGTGCTCGCGGCGAGCCTCGTCGGACTCGTCGCCGCGGCAAGCGCGTACGGCGCGTATCCGCGTCACGATGGTTACGCGCGCTCGGCCGGCTTCAACGTGACGCAAACCGACATCGATGCCGTGCACGCCATTCAACGCCGCGAAGGCGATGTTGATTACGTTGTGCTCGCCAATCAAGCTGTGTCAGCCGCGGCAGTACAGGAATTCGGTTTCCGAAAATATTATTCGGGCGACGTGTTCTACTATCCGATTCCTACCGGCGGCCCCTTGTACGATGTCTATCTCGCCATGGTCGACGAGGCTGCAACAAAAGACAACGCTTTGCGCGCCATGAATCTCGCGCTCGTCGATACCGCGTATTTCGTCGTCAACGACTATTGGTGGCAAAGCGACGCCGTCATCGCGCAAGCAAAGCGCGAGGCGAACGATTGGTTTGCGCTCGGCGATGGCGATGTAACCGTGTTCGTGTTTACGCGCGAATAATCGAACGAGCGTCGGCGAGCAAGTTGTCGACGTAATGCGCGAGCGCGTACGGCTCAATGGTGGCGCGAATCACGCTGCGCGAATTGGCTAACGCTTCTTTGCGGTTGTTGAGTGTCGTCGCCGCACGAACAAAATCGTTGACGTCACCGGGCGTAAACAAAAATCCGTTGCTGGCCTCGACGATAAGTTCGCCCACGCCGCCAATGCGCGACGCGATGAGCGGAATGCCTGCGACAAGCGACTCGTAAATCACCGTCGGCGAATTTTCGTAACACAACGACGGCACGACGATCGCATCGACCGACTCCATGCACTTGAGCACCTCTTCGGGCTGGGTGTAGCCCAAGTAGACGATGCGCTTGTCCGCGGCCGCTCGCGCTTCGACGAGTGAGCGCAATGGGCCATCGCCGGTTATGAGAAGCTTGGCGTCAAACGGCAATTTTGCAAACGCGTCAAGGAGAAACGCGAGTCCTTTGTGGCTGCCGAGCTGGCCGGCATACAGGAGTCGCAGCGGCCCCAGGGCGCGGCCATCAGGCACGACCGATGCGAGCCGAGGCGCAGGGTTCGGCATGACTTTCGTGATCGCCGGCGAAAAAAAACCGGCGTGGAGATATTCGTCACGCAAATACGCGGACGGCGAAAGGACGAGATCCGGACTGCCCATACGTGCTCGGCAGATCGCGCGATAAGCGCCATATGCGATCTTTGTGAGCCACGGCTCGCGCTCCTCACCCAACATACGCAACCCCGACGGCACAATAAGCTGCAAATCGTGAAGCACGTGGATGTGCGGAATGCCGAGTTTTTGGATGGCGCGCGGAATACGCAGTCCGATGCCTTTGAGGTTATGCGTTATGACGACGTCCGGCTTTTCGTCGCGCAGAATCATGCGCACCGCCTCTGCACCCGACCACGAAAATGCATCGATGACATGCCAAAGCAGTCTGACGATCCACGGATACCGGTAGTCGTCAAACGTAAAATACACGTTGAACGGAAAAAACCGATAGACGCGCTCAAGGCTCAACTGGCCGACGGCGACGCCCATCCCTTTGCTTTTCGGCTGTCCGGTGACAACAAAAACATCATGGCCGAGCGCAAGCAGCTGCTCGACCGTGCGCACGATCACGTTCTCGGCTCCACCGCGCGCGTAGGGTGGATACAGGTTGGTGACAATACCAATTTTCACATTGCGAAATATGATCCAGTCTTCTCATGGTTAGCGCCTGATGTAAAGACGATAAACGTCGCCCAAGCGCTTCGTGTACGTCTCTTGACTGAATTCGGCTAATGCTCGCGCACGCGAAGCTGTGGACATCTTTACGCGCCGCTCACGGTTGACGAGGAGTTCACGCATCGCCGCGGCAAGCGATGCGCTATCGCCGGGCGCGGCAAGGAGGCCGGTAATGCCGGGAACGATAACGCTGCGCACGCCGGGAAGGTTGCTCACGATTGACGGTACGCCGCACGCCATCGCCTCGAGCGTGACAATACCGAACGCTTCCGAACGATCGATAGACGGCAGGACGTGAATATCGGCGGCGCGATACGCGTCGGGGAGTTGCGCAAACGGCAACGACCCGGCAAAGCGCACGCGCGGTGCGATGCCGAGCGTTTGTGCGAGCGCGGCAAACTCGGCACGCCGCTCGCCGTCGCCCACAAGCGTGAGGCGCCATGGCACGTCAAGCTGCGCACACGCACGTAAAAGCACATCGACGCCCTTGAAATAGTGTGCCGCGTCCATGCCGCCCACGAACACGATATGCGGCGAATTGCGGAACGACATCTCGGGATCGTCCCGACGTTCGCCGGTTGCGCTACGCCGCAACGGCTCGCATATCTCGCCTGCGGCTGTGCGACAAGCGACTCCCTTTGGGACGAATCCCTCGCCGTCGGCCGTCGCCAACCGTCCCGCCTCGGAGTGCGGCGTGAAGTGCGACGTATCGACGCAAAACGGCACAACCGTCCGGCTACGGTGACGGATACCATTCGCGTCGGCGTACTCCGATGTGCTCACGATGACAGCGCGCGCGACGAAGAGCACGAACGGCTCGAGACACGCGCGGTACAACGCAAAAACGGCGCCGAGCCATCCCGACGCTTTCGGACGCATGTGGAATGTAACAACAAGCGGTGTGCGCCACGCGAGTGCAGCGAGCGCGACGAGCACGTCGCTGCCGTAAAACGCGACGTGCAGATGAATGACATCGAAACCGCGGAGCGCAGAAATGACGCCGGAAAGCACGGCAGCGTTTCCCCACGCAAACAGCGGACGCAAGCGCACGACGCCGTCGTCGTGGCGAGCGCCGCGGTGGCAGTCGGGCGTGACAACCGCAACATCGTTACCCGCAGCGCGAAGCAGACGCGCGTCGCCAGCGGCGACGGTGCCGATGCCGCCGCGATACGGCGGATACACAGGCGTGACAATGGCGATGCGCATATGTTTCTCTCTGTAGATAACACTGCCACTTCTTAGAAGTGGCACCTGTGGATAACTTGCCGCGCTTCAGGCGCAGTAGTCCGTTACCAGCGCAACAAACGCCGCGCAGCGACAAAGGCGGCGTCAACGGCGGGGTTCACCAGTTGCTCTAAAAACTCGCTTGTCACTTCCTGCCCCGCAATGCGTCCGGTCACGTGCTCAAAAAATTCGGCGTCGGTAATGACGCGAAGTCGCTTCGCACGCCGCCGCACCGCAAACACGAGCCGCCACGTCGATGGCCGCAGCAGCATAAACGCCGCCGACGCCTTCGCGCGCAACCATCCGCCGCGCAGCGCGAACATCCACGTCCCCACCTCGACGGCGGCCAAAAGCGGCGCGAGGAGCATGAGCGTCCGGCCGCGGTAGTAACCGAACATGACGACGTAGCGGTAGCACTCCATCCACACGAACTTTTTCGGGTTGCGCGAAAATTGATAGTCGTGGAATCCGTATGATTTTGCCGCGAGCACATTCGTAAATCCGGCATAACGCAGCCGCATGCCGATCTCAAGGTCTTCGTGGTACATGAAAAAACCTTCTTCAAGCAAACCGACCTTCGCGAGCGCATGACTGCGATAGAGCACTGCCGCACCCGACGCGTACGCAATCTGATCGCCGTCGGGACGCATGGCCGTAGCAAACGGTTCACGATTGTCGCGCGCAAAACCGTAGCCCGCGACGTGAATCATGCCGCCGGTCACGTTCACGCGCTCTGGCTCGTGCCAATAGCGCACAAAGCACTGCACGCTTCCCACGCGCGGATCGCGCTCCGCCGCCTCCACCGCCTCTTCAATCGCCCGAGCATCAAGCCGCAAATCGCCGTTATGCAAAAAGACGTAATCGTAGCCGCGCTCGAGCGCGTAGCGAATGCCGACGTTATTGTTCGCCGCGAATCCGCGATTCGGCTCGTCAATCATGATCGTCTCCGGCAGATCACGCCCCGATCGCGGCAGCACATCGCGCGCAATCGCCGCCGCAATACCATCGGGCGAACCGGCCGGCAGCATCACGATCATCATGGCGTCCTTGGGGTATGTTTGACGTGCCATACCCGAAACCGCTTCCGGCAAATGCCGCAGGTTGCCGTGGCACAAATACAGGATGGCAACGCGAGGTTTCATGGTTTTTCAACGCGATTGATAGCGATAGCACGCACGAGATTTGTCACGTCCTCTTCAAGTTTCTGTTGACGAACCACGAGCCGATACACCGCATACGATAAGACGACGACACCGATGTACACGAGCAGATCGGCGCCGCGCCCGACGCCAGCGATGCGCGCAATGATGTCGGTCGTCTGCGGCGATACGGCAACAACGACGACAAGCAGCCAAAATGCCGTCCATACCGCGAACCAGTATTTCGATACGCGACGCCGCACGTACTGCTGACGCGTACGCCAGATTGCGAGACTAGCGAAGATAACGAGAAACAACGTAAACAGCATACGTCAGCCGATGATTTTTTTTTGGAGAATATCTTTTGCCGTAAGTACGGCACGGAGCGTTGACTGTCCTTTGCGCAGCGTTTCCGCTGTGTAACGAATCGTCACCGGACATTCGACATAGCGCAATTGCTTTGTTTTGACGAGATCGAGGATTTCGGAAGCGTGCGCCATGCGATCGAGACTGATCCGCATCTCGCTCGCGGCGCGGCGCGACAGGGCGCGAAAACCATTATGCGTATCCGTAACACGGATACCCGACAACGCCACCGTGAACCACGTTGCAAGTCGCAAAAGTACGCGGCGAGCGGACGGCAAGTTGCGCGCCTCGGCGCCCAAAAACCGCGAGCCGAGCACGACGTCGGCCACAGTAGCGACGATCGGCGCTACCATGGCCGGAATGTCGGCGCCGTCCATCTGCCCATCAGCGTCGAAATGTACAACAACGTCGGCTCCGAGGTCGCACAGCGCGTAGTCTGTTCCCGTTTGCAGCGCCGCTCCCTGGCCGCGATTGACAACGTGACGCAGAACATACGCGCCAGCGCGTTTCGCGACGCCACCCGTGTCGTCAGTCGAGCAATCATCAACAACGACAACCGATGTTACACGCGGCAATACATCCGTAATCGTCGCGGCGACGCGCGCCGCTTCGTTGTAAGCAGGAATAACCGCAACGATCCGCATAGGTGTCGAAAGTCTGAATGTCGAAAGTCAAGACGTTTGACGTTACGACATCTGACTTTGAACTAAGTCCCGCCGTTCGTCAACAGCAATTTATTCGCACGAATGTAATCGATAGTCTTTTGCAAACCGTCCTCAAGCCGCACAAGGGGCACCCACGACAGCGCCTCGCGCGCCTTGGAGAGTTCGGGAAGCCCGAGCGACGTCATGTGCTCCGGCTGCGCTTCAAACGTAATCTGCGACGACGACTCCGCGAGTGCAACAATGCGCTTGGCGATGTCGCTCATCGTCATCTCCACGTCGCTCCCAATGTTGACGATACCGGTATCGCGCGGCGATTGCATGAGGCGCAGGAGACCGCTTACCGCATCGCTCACGTACAGAAGCGATGTCGTCGACGCTTCAGTGCCGCTAATCGTGAGCGGCGCGTTATCGAGCGCGTTCAAAATGAAATCCGGAATTTGGTGGCCGTGAAAGAGCGGCATGCGCGGGCCGTACGTGCGAAACAGGCGAGCAATCTTCACCTCGAGATTTTTGACGGCGCCGTAAGTTGTGACCATCGTTTCAGCGAAACGCTTGCCTTCGTTGTACGCGGAGCGCGGCGAAAGATGGTTGACGACGCCCATGTCGTCCTCGGTAAAAAACTTCTTGGCTTCGCTGCGGTTGCCGTACACGACCGCACTCGATGCGAACACGGTTTTCGCGCCGTACTTTGCCGCGATGTCCATCACATGTTTTGTGCCGACGGAGTTCGCGAACAGCGTCTGCATGCGGAACTGCTCGAAACCTTTGGACACGGTCGGCATCGCGAGATGATAGATCTCCTGCACGCCAAGAAACTTCACCTTAAAGTGGTCGAGCTCGGGAAACGTTTCGAGATTGAATGGTTCGTTAATGTCGAGACGTAAAAACTGAAAATCGGGATTACGCAACAATGATTCAATATTACGCACGTGCCCCGTCGAAAAGTTATCGATGCAAATCACGCGGCTGCCCGCCTTGAGCAAGGCTTCGCACAGAAATGAGCCGATAAATCCCGCGCCTCCCGTCACCAAAACGGTTTGTTGTTCGGTTGCCATAATGTTGAGAGCTAGGCTCGAGTTACCACGCCGCGAAAAACGCGCCGATCGCCACGCCGAAGCTCGGCGCGGCAAATGAGGCAAGCGTTTCGTCGGTCGTAAAGTTCATGATTGTTACGGTTGAGCCATCAGCGTCGGGAAGCACGAAGAGCTCATCAAGACCGTCTTGATCGACGTCAACGCTCGCGATGCGCATACCAACACCATCCACCGGAACGGTTTCGACAAGCGCAAGCGCGCCGACCTTCGTGAACATGCGGACGTCATTGTTCGCGCCGAGCGTCGAAACGGCGATGTCGTCAAAATAATCGCCGTTCGCGTCATACGAGGCAAGTGAAATCGGCGCGTGTTCGGTAAACGGCGCAAAGCTTGCAACGTACGTGCCGTCGTCGTCGTACACGGCAACCATGGGCGATGCGTCCCCGCGCGTCGAAACCGCAAATTCCATCTTCCAATCGCTATCGAAATCAATGAGATCAACCTGAAGCGGAACATCGTCCGCGAACGCGTTCACCGTAAAACGGCTCACCTCTTCCCCGCGCGGCGTCCACACCACAATGTCGTTACTCACGCCCGCGCCGACCGCGGTTACCACGTCCACGTCGCCGTCGGCATCCACGTCGCCAGCGGCAACGTCAACGCCGTGCGACGATTCTTTCGCGTAGGCGAAAAACTCGCCGATCACGGCGCCGTACGGCTTGAACACGCGCACGTGCGGACCGCCGGTTTCGTCGGCGCCGGCAATGACTTCGGGAATAGCGTCGCCGTCAATGTCCGCGAGCGCAACGTTTACGCCGCCGCGGAAATTTGACGTGTACGCCTGGAACGCCGCATACGGCATGCCATTGGCGCGATACACCTCAACCATCGGCAGCGCACCCCGCGGCGCACCGAACGCCATAAACGACGCGCCGAGGTCGGCAGTCTTCGTTTCCTCGTCAGGCGGCTCCGCGCTCGCCGGTTCGTCAACGGGTGTTTCGTCTACCGGCGTTTCGTCAACCGTTTCCTCGGGAGGAGCGACGTCCTCGCTATCCGCCGTCCATCCTTCAGGCTGCACAAACGATGCGCCTACCTCGAGCGCGCGTGCCGCGTTCAAACGTCCCGCACCCAAATTGCCACGGCCAAAACCGATCCAACTCATGGGGTCGACGGAAAGTTTAACGACGGAACGAATCTGTTCTGGTGTCAACCACGGATACTGCGCGAGAAGCAACGCCGCCGTTCCCGCAACAAGCGGCGAC
>CAYZRQ010000003.1:0-254 GCA_964480895.1 uncultured Gammaproteobacteria bacterium
TCCTGCGCGTCTCGGCCTACGGCTGGGTACTTGCCTGCAACGGCGGATGCAACCTCCGCGTGCCGCTACCCGGTCGGCCGAAGACGCTGCGCGACCTGCGCGACAACATGCTCGCCGACCTGCAAGACAAGCCGGCCGCTGACCCCGCACCGCCCGCGGACGGATAGCGAACGGCCTCGTCCCGCATCTTCTTCGGAAGGTGCGGGACGCTTCTTTTTTCTTTCACCATCCCGAGCGTAGGCGAGGGATCCGTA
>CAYZRQ010000003.1:264-5473 GCA_964480895.1 uncultured Gammaproteobacteria bacterium
CTGATATTTCATGCGAATAGAATCATTCGAGGAACCTCTGCATGACCTTTCGGCCTATGCCTCAGGGTGGTGAGTGAGATGACGCCTCAGGGTGGTGAAATCGGGTGGCTTAGCCACCACCGTGGTGGCTTAGCCACCCTGCAAGCCACCCTGCACACCGGTCATTCCCGTGAAAACGGGAATCCAGAGTCACTGTGGTGCTGGATCCCCGCTTGCGCGGGGATGACGAAAAAAAATGGGTGGCTAAGCTACACCGATCGCATGGAAACATCGCTTGCAAATAATGTATTTCCGTGCTAGCGTACGGCGTTGCACAAAGCAACGGAGGAAGCATGAACGTCAAGGAACAAGCAGAGGTCTATAGCGGGTTCGTCTACATCGCCACGAGCGACTCGACCGAATCCACCAGGGTAAAAATCGATTACGCACTGGAAAGCCTGGAAAAGCGGGGTCGCGGTAAAGACAATTTCATGGCCGTGATTGCGATCACAAGCCCGGACCAGCTTCGGCCGCGCACGAGTCCACTCACGCCCGACGATACACGGAAGCAGGTCGCCGCGCTCGCCACGATCTTCACGAAGCTCGGCTATGCGCGCGACGACGGCACGCTCAAGGTGAGGGCGATCGCCAAAGCGTTTGGCTTCTCGCCCGCCAAGGCGAGCGAGCTCGTCAACGGCAAACGCGCCGTTTCGCTCGACCTCATCTGCACGCTCGGTCAAGCGTGGATCGTCGCGGGACGCGGACCGATGCAGAGCGAAGCCGCCTTCGCCAAGCTCCTCGCCATCCGCTGGTAGCTACAACATCTGTCCCGCCCTCCGCAAGGAAGGCGGGATTTCGTTTGACTTACAACCCGCACGGCATGCCGATGAGTACTTCGCACGTTGCGATCGATGGCGCTTGAATGACGACAAATGGATTGAGTGACGTCAGGAGTGAAATCATGACAAGCACGAGGAGAATCCGCGGACCATTCACAAGCAAAAATCGACGGATAAAATCAAAGCGCGTGCCGGTGAAAACGACGTCAAGCACCTTCGAGCCGTCAAGCGGATAAACGGGAATGATGTTAAAAAAGAGTAGAAGCAAATCGACGAATACCAGGAGGACGAGAAACGTGGCGAGCAGCGTGTCGAGGCCGAGCACACCAGCGCCGAGAAGGCCGCGAAACGCAAGCGCGGCAAGCGCGGCGAGCACGAGGTTCGCGAACGGACCGGCAAGCGCGATGAGCAGCCCGTCTCCAAGCGGATGACGCAAATTGCGCGGATCGAACGGTACCGGCTTTGCCCAGCCGAAGCCGACGATAAGCAGCATAACCAGCCCCAAAATGTCGATGTGCGCAAGCGGATTGAGCGTGAGCCGACCCATGCGCTCGGCCGTATCGTCGCCGCGCCATCGACCCACGAGCGCGTGGGCGAATTCATGAACCGTCAGCGCGATGACAATGGCGGCGACCCATACGAGCGCAAGCATCGGCGCCTGAAAAAGAAGGTTGATCAGCATAGTTTACGTGACGTCAATCTGCGCACCGACGGCTTTGAGCTTGCCGTAAAGATCTTCGTAGCCACGTTCAAGATGCTCGACGCCCGTGAGCGTTGATGTCCCCTCGGCCACGAGCGCGGCGATAACGTATGCGAGGCCGGCGCGAATGTCGGGGACAGCCATGTCGGTGGCGCGAAGCTTCGTCGGCCCTTTGATGACGGCGGAGTGCTTGTAGTTTTGATCACGGAAGCGGCACGGCACTTCGCCCAAGCAGTTGTCGAACAGCGTGATGTCGGCGCCCATCCCCTTCAAAACCTCGGTGTAGGCGAACCGCTCTTGGTACACGGTTTCGTGCATGACGCTCGTGCCTTCGGCTTGCGTGAGGGCGACGAGAAACGGCTGTTGCCAGTCGGTCATGAATCCCGGATGCGTGTCGGTTTCGAGTTGGATGCCGCGGTACGCGCCGGCACCGCGGAAAAGAATACCGTCATCGTGTACATCGTAGTCGCCGCCGATCAACCGCACCGCGTTCAGAAACGTCACCATATCGCGATGCACGGCGCCTTCGCAGAAAATTTCACCGCGCGTCGCAAGCGCGAGCGATCCGAACGACGCCGCCTCCATGCGGTCGGGTAGCACCGTGTGTTCGCAGCCGTGGAGCCGTTCGACGCCAACGATTTCAATATGGCGTCCGGCGCCGAGCTCGATGATCGCCCCCATTTTTTGAAGCATCATGATGAGCTCGATAATTTCGGGCTCGATGGCGGCGTTGCGAATCACCGTACGGCCGGACGCGAGCACGGCAGCGAAAATCGCGGTTTCGGTCGCGCCGACCGACGGATACGGTAAATCGATGAGCGAACCCTTGAGCTTGCCCGCAACCGAGGCGCGATACCCTTCCGCGTCCGCCTCGATCGTGGCGCCCATCGCCTCGAGCGTATCGATGTGAAAATTGACGGGACGTGGGCCGATCTTGTCGCCGCCAAGCATGGGCACGAACGCCTCGCCGGCGCGGTGAAGGAGCGGCGCAAGCGCGAGAATCGCGAGGCGGTTCTTACGCGAGAGTTGCATCGCCGACGTGGTGGCGACGCGTGGCACGCGCAAACGCATAACGTGGTCGTCAAGCTCGACGTCGGCGCCGAGCATGGCGACAAGCTCGCGACTGATGTCGGTCTCCTGTTGGAGCGGGACGTTGCGAAGCGTCACTTCGTCCTCGGTCAAGAGCGACGCGATAATCATTTTCGACGCCGCGTTCTTTGCGCCGGAAATCTTTACGCGCCCGGAAAGCGGCTTGCCGCCCGTAATGATCAGCTCATGCATAGCAGCACAACGATAGCCGAAATCCCGATCACTGGCTACCACGCTAGTGTCCCACTTCTAAGAAGTGGCACAGTTATCCACAAGGTGAATACTGCGCCTGAAGCGCAGTAAGTTATCCACAACCAAACCACCGCCCGAGAGCGGTGGTTTCGTCCCCCGAAGCGAAGACGTGAAATGGCCCGAAAAGCCATGTGTTCCCCATTGCCCGCGAACGGGCACGGGAAAGCTGAATCCTCGTGTGTTCCACATGCAGGAACCGCTCGACTGGCGGACTCGCCAATTGCTACCCGGATTCTTTCACGAATTGATTAGGCAAATCACGTGCGCTTCGGGACAAGTTGACTATACCATGCCCGAATATTCTACTTTACGTACCCAACAATTGCTCCGGTGTAAGCGTCGACAAGCGCGATGCGCCGCCAATTCGGCGCGATGACGATGAGGTACGACGTATCTTTGTACGTGTAGACGATGGTGTTGCGCGACGTCGTCATCGAAAAGATGCGATACGTTTTTGACGAGCCGTCGCCATACGTGACGATGATCGAGCCGTTCGTCGTCCCTACCGCGCTGAAGTAGGCCTGAGCATCATTCGTATCGTTCGTATTGTTGACGTAACCCGACGGCGCAACCGACGAACATACGCTCGTTGTATCGGTCGCGGAACCAAGTGTGTCGCCGTCGGCGTCACGATAGTACGTCTGCATGACGGAAACGCTCACATCCGCGTCGTTGCAGTCCTCGTCAACAATCACGCCGTCGCCGTCGGCATCGACAGGCGCCGGTTCTGGTTCAGGTTCTGGCGTCGGTTCAGGTTCTGGCGTCGGCTCAACCGGACACGTCACGGGAAAACCATCAAAGCGGTAGACGGAACCGGAATCGTACGCGATGAATGCCGTTGCGGTTCCGGCCGCGCAATCCATATCGAGTGCGAATCCTTCGGGACCGCTCGGCCCCGATGGCAGCGTGTACTCGGCAACTTGCGTCGTGCCGTCAAACACGGCCACGCGCCCGCTCGTCATGATGTACAGATTGCCGTCTTCGCCGCTGTGCATGGCGCGAACGTGCGCGGCACTATTCCACGAACCGAGAAACGACGGCGTATCGCCCGACAAATCGAAGGCGTAGACATCTTCGGTTGCGGAGTGGCCGACGAGCCACTGACCATTGTGGTACGTCATGCCTTCCGGGCCTTCGTTGTCGGAGCCGGTAATCCACGGCGACAAATCGTATGTTCGGAGAAGCTCGTGCGTCGTCATGTCGTAAGCGTAAACGTCGCGATAGCGTTCGTTCACGACGTACAACGTTCCGTCGACGACAACTGCGCCCTCAAGGTCGTTGTTCGCCCACGTCAACCATTGCGAAAGGTTCCCGCCGTTCTCGTCCATCGTTGCAACGTCTCCTTCGTCGGACACCATGAGTAAGTCACCATCGACGACGATGATGTCGCTCGGCTCGAACACGTTTCCGCTTGGCGGTAGCGGGCTTGATGATGACGAGAAAATCGCGGTCCCCGACGGCGTCGGCCATGACGCGGCGTACAGAGCGAGTGGCACTCCGAACATGACGGTCGCAAGCGACCAAAGAAAAAGACGGCGCATATACCGTGAGTATACACGCCGTTCTTTCGCGATGGCGAAATTTATCCCAAGAACCACTGCGGGTCGTACTGGACGCGGTCGTTGACGTGCTCGTAGCGATACAGTTCGGTGTCGCTGAACCAAATGGTGATTTCGTTGTTGGCCTCGTCAACCGTACCCGAAGCGTGGATAAGATTGCGTAGCGGACGATGCTGACCGTTCGACAACGCGTAGGTGTCGTGCGCCAAGTCGCCGCGAATCGTGCCGGGCGCCGACGACGCCGGTTCGGTCGCGCCAACAAGCTTGCGCACAAGCGATACGCCCATTTCGCCCTCGAGCACCATGGCGACGATCGGCGCGGATTTGAGGAACGTGACAAGACCATTTTTGATGTCATTGCCGTAGGCGATGTGGTCGGCGTATGGAAACGTTTCGCCGTTCGCTTCATACTTCGCCTTGGCTTTGTCGAACACGCCGCGCATCCACTCCTCGGTGAGCGCGTAGTGTTTGTCGACGTCGTCGTGTGAGGCGTGCACCATTTTCATGGCGACGAGTTTGAGGCCGGCGCGTTCGAACCGGCCGATGATTTCACCGATGAGTCCGCGCTGAACGCCATCGGGCTTAATGAGCACGAGTGTTTTCTGCATGTCGGCCATAGAGTGTTGGCTAAATTACCGCGAGTGTAAGCGCGACCGGCGCGATTGTCAACGAAAGATCCCGCCTCCTTGCGGGGGTGGGATCACGATGCGGTCTACGGAACGACCTTGCGCGCGCCCGTGTAGCAGAACCTCCGCTTGGGCGCTGCCGAGCTCAAGCCTGCTTGCCACGAG
>CAYZRQ010000003.1:5483-17745 GCA_964480895.1 uncultured Gammaproteobacteria bacterium
GATGTCGACCCAATCGGGCGAGAGCTTCTTGAGCTCGACGAGAACTCCGTCGGGCTCGATGTCGTCGAGCTCGACGATCCCGAGCACCGTGTAGCTCGGCTTCACCGCGCCGCGCAGGACGATCTCCCACTGGACGCGACTCGCCTCGAGTGCGGCGGCGATTGCCGCGGGCGGCGTCATGTTGTACGGCCGCATCAACTCGATCCAGTCGAGCGTCGTGACCTGCCCGAGCACGGCGGAACGATCCTCGTGGCGGAACGTCACGAACGACCAGGCTCCGTGGCAGTGCATCTTTGCGAACAGTCGGCTCTCGACCTCACTCCGAATGTCCGGCGCCACCTCGCAGGGGAGCGGCATGATGCGGAAGCCCCGGGGATCGCTGCGGCCGGCGAGCAATCGGGCGTACATGTGCACACTTGCCAACGCCTCTACGGCGCTAACGATGCCGCTCACCAATCCATGGACGTCGATCCTACGCTTGGCTTCATCGGAAAGTTCAACTTCAGATGACAACACGCAAACCTCCGTGCGTTGCGAAACCGTAGCGCAACCACCCCGCCGCGTCAACGCCGTCCAACTCCCGCGCCTGAAGCGCAGTAAAGTTATCCCCATGTCCGAGACTGAGTCGCGGACAGAGTTATCTTCAACCGAACTACCACAGCTCGAGCGGCTCGATCGTAGGTTCGCTGCCAGTTGACGTCAGCCGAATATCGCCGTCGCGGTCAGTACGCAGCATCAGCACGCCAAAGCGTTCGAGGCGTGCGACCACGTCGGCGTGCGGATGGCCGTAGGTGTTATCTTTTCCCACCGAAAGAATCGCGACATCGGGCGTGATGACGTCAAGCAAGGCTGTGCTGGTACTTGTCCTGCTGCCATGATGCCCGGCTTTGAGCACATCAACATGTGAAAGGTTGACGAGAAAACTGGCCTCTTCGTCAACACCGGCATCACCGGTCAAGAGTACGGTTGTTTCGCCGTAGGAGAGCAAAAGGACGATCGAACCGGCGTTTGTGTCGTCAACATCACCCGTACGCATAGGCCACAGCGCACGCAACGTCGCACCACCGCCCAAATCGATGACATCGCCCGCAACCACCAACCGCGTCGGCGCCTCGGCGGCAATAATCGCGCCGAATGCCGTCGCGTCGCCTTGACCGCTCGTGAGCACCTCACCGACGGTGAATCGCCGCGCAACGTCGGCCAAGCCGTTGCGATGATCGCCGTCGATATGCGTAAGCAGCATCATGTCGAGCGTGCGATCCCACGGCGGAAGTACGCTCGTCAATTTTTCGACGATAACGCTGGAACGTCCGCCGTCGACGAGAATATCGCGCTCGGGACCATCAACGAAAATTGCATCGCCTTGCCCAACGTCAAAAAACCATACGGTGAGCGGCGCGGAAGCGGAAACGGCATTACGGTGAAGGATGGCGACGAGAAAAAGCGCGAGCGCGCCGCCGGCAACAATGCGCCAGCCGCGCGTGGGCGCCATGAGCCGCGAACCACGCGCGATGACGCGCCCCAACAACACGGCAACGACGACCGCAAGCACAAAGAGTGCCCGACCGCCCCAGTCCCCCACAGCAAACGCAGCGAACGGCACGCGCGCGAGAAGCGCGATCACCTCGAGCATCGTTGTCAACAACAACCACGCGGGCCAAGCCGCCGCACTCCCAAACGCGGCGCCAAACGCGCCAAGGCCCATCGCGAACGGCACCATTGGTAACACGAGCAAGTTTGCAATGGGCGCAACAAGCGACAGCCGACCGAAGCTCGTTACGAGGATCGGCAGCGTCGATGCTGTTGCGGCGAGTGTTGCGGCAAGCGCGGCGCGCACGCCCAAAAATGGCGTGATGAATGTAAGTTTACGCTCAAGCGGCCGCGCCCAAACCAACAGTCCCGCGGTTGCGGCGACGGAAAGCTGGAACCCGACATCATCGCGCAACAACCGCGGTTCGTGGGCGAGCATAACGGCGACGGCAAGAAGAAAAATGTTGCGCATCGTCGTACGTCGCCCCGTTTGACGAGCGACAACGACAAGCGCGCCCATGACCGCCGCACGCACAACCGGCGGCTCGGCGCCGGCAAGCACGGCGTACGCGGCAAGGCCCACGAGAATGAGCGCGAATGCGTGACGCCGCCACAGGCCAAGCGAAATAAGCGTTGTAAGCAAAAGCGACGACACCACGGCGACGTTGTAACCCGATGCAGCAACGAGATGCGACGTGCCCGTCATCGCGAATCGCTCGTTCCATGCATCGGAAAATCGGCTCGTGCCGAAGAGCAAGCCTGAAAGCAGCGCGGCGTGCGGCTCACCGAACGCCGACTCGATACGCGCAATCATGGCTTCGCGGGATCGCAGCATTGCCGTACGCCACGAGGTGTCGAACGCGAGCGCAACAACGAACGGCTCGCCGAACGTACGGCACGTCGCGTACACGTTGCGCGCCGCAAGGTAACGGTCGTAGGCAAAACTGTCGAACGCTTCGGGTTGACGCAAAGCACAGGAGAGCGCGATGCGGTCGCCGGGAGCAAGGCGCGGCTCAAGCGGCACGCTTGCGAGCACGCGATCGGAAGCGGGCACGCCGTCGACGACAAGCGCACCGAGCGTCAAGCGCTGTCCGTCTTCGCTCGTGTCGCGTAGGACAATCGTTCCTTCGACGGTACGCTCCGAGCCTACGAGTCGCGCAACGGAATCCGCATCCGGCCCCGAGGCGCCAACACGCGCCAAACCGAGCGCAACGCCAAGCACCGCAACGCACACGACAAGCATGCGCTCGGGACGAGCGGCGCGCAGCATCAGCATGTACGCAACAAGCGCAACAACCCCAAACCACGCGAGCACACCGCCCCACCACGCCGCCCACGCTCCGGCCGCGACGCCCGCGATGCCGCCGCCGAGCAGCGCCAAAAGGAGCACGCTCGCCGTCGCACGATTGGGCGTCGCAACACTCACAACGCGGCGCGTTCGCGCGCGATGGGCGTTGCCTCCGCCGCCGTCACGGCAAAACGCTCGGCAATAAACGGCATCACCACGCCCTGCCGCAAATAACGCAACCGATCCTCATGCGGCAACGAAACAAAATCACGTACCACGCCTCGGCAACGCGCCGAACCGCACGCGCATGGCATCGTCCAGTCGTCCTCGTCCATTGTTGTCGAATAGTCGTACGCCAGCTCCTCGCCTTCCGCGATATCACGCGTTGCCACAAGATCGCACCCGTTCACGATGCCGCAGTTGGGATCGCAGGAATGATTGACGAGACGCAGCGGATCGGGGAGGTCGATGTAGTGTGTTGCGTCGATCTGTAAGCCGTCGCATTCGCGCTCGCCCTTCGCGGCCGCATCCTCACAGTCGATGATCGGCCCCTCCATCACGCCGATTCGCTCACCGGCGCGAAACCGCCGCTGTGCGAAAACGCCTCTTCCGTGCCTACACGCCCTAACAACGACATCCATACATTAATTCACGACAAAATTGATGAGTTTGCCGCCGACGACGATCGTCTTGCGCGGCTCGTCCGTAAGATATTTCGCAACGTTCTCATCGGCGCGCGCCGCGGCAATGACCGTTGCTTCGTTCGCCTCGACCGGTACGACGATGATACCGCGTAGCTTGCCATTCACTTGTACGGCGATGGTGACGTCGCGGTCGGCCGCGATCTCGGCGTCGGAAATCGGCCACGGCACTTCCTCAACAAATCCCGTGCCACCCAAGCGCTCGTAACATTCATTCGCAACATGCGGCGCAAACGGCACGAGGATGGACAGAAACGTCGTAAACGACGCCTTCGTCATGCCGCCATGCTCGTGCGCCGAGTTCGCAAGCGTCATAAGCGCGGCAACCGCGGTGTTGAAACGGAAACTGTCGATGTCGTCGGTAACTTTAGCAATCGTTTTGTGCAGTGCCTTCGTCACTTCGGTACGTTCAACGGGAACAAGATGCTCGCTCAAGCGCACGACCTTGTCCAAAAACCGTCGTACGCCGACGACGCCGTTCGTCGACCATGGCACCGGCTCTTCAAACGGGCCCATGAACACTTCGTACATGCGCAGCGTGTCAGCGCCAAACGCGCCAACGATATCGTCGGGGTTGACGACGTTGCCTTTGGACTTGCTCATCTTCGTGCCGTCCTCGGCCATAATGAGCCCATGGCTGTGGCGCCGCGCATACGGCTCGGAGGTCGGCACGAGACCGCGGTCGAACAGCACCTTATTCCAAAATCGCGAATACAAGAGGTGAAGCGTGGTGTGTTCCATGCCGCCGTTGTAAACATCGACCGGCATCCACGTCTTGAGTTTCTCGACTGACGCAAACGCATCGTTATTGTGCGGGTCGATGTAGCGCAAAAAGTACCAGCTCGATCCCGCCCAGTTGGGCATGGTGTCGGTTTCGCGCCGCGCCGCACTTCCACACGTCGGACACGTCGTGGTGACGAAACTCGCGATCGTCGCAAGCGGCGACTCACCCGTGTCGGTCGGTTGATACCGTTCGACGTCCGGAAGTTCGAGTGGAAGATCGCGGACTTCTTGCCAACCGCTCGGAACCACATGATGCATGACCGCCGGTTCATCGTCGGCGCAGAAGTGATCCTCGCCGGGATGAATCCACTCAACCGACGTGCCGTACGCCTTGGCAAGCGCCTCATTCTGTTCGTGCGGAATCACCGACGCCGTGCGGTCGCCAAGAACAATAACGTCCCCGACGTGCTCGCGCGCAGCAACAAAGTCAAACACCCAGTCGGTACTTTCGGCAACTTCGGGACGCCGGATGTTAATACGCGATTCAACAAGGCCATCAACGAACACCGCCTTCGCAACGCGCACCGAGAGCTTCGCGAGAAGCTTGTGCATCACAACGGTGCCGAGCGAATGTCCGACGACGATCGTATTCTCGGTAAACGTCGTGTTCGCGAGGATATACTCCACCTGTTCATCGACGCTCGGCTTGCTCGCGCTCGGCAACTGCGGCGCAAAGACCTCGTGGCCGTCCGCGACAAGACGCTCGATGAGCTTTGGAAAAAAGTCTGCTTCCGGCGAACCATTTAAGCCGTGGATAAGCACGAAGCGATATTTCTTTGCAGCGCACGCGTCGCACCACACGAGAGGAATCGGCTCGCCCCAATAGCGCTGGCGGCTGAAGACCCAGTCGCGCAGTTTGTACGTCACCCGCTTGCGCGCACCAACCTTTTCGATAATGGCATTCGCGGCTTCGTCGCTCGCCATCCCGGAAAAATTCCCGGAATTCACGAGCACGCCCTTCTCGGTCATCGCGCTCGGTGCAAGGTACTGGCTCCAAATATACGGCCCGTCGATCACGTTAATGGTGCGTCCGGCTTCGTCAAACGGCACCCACACCGGATCGTGCTTGGCCTTTTCGTCGTCGGCATACGCAAAATCCTCGCCGCCGTCGGTCTCGAAGACGAGCACGCGAATGTCGGCGTAACGATTCTCTTGTTTGTGGCCGGCGTAGTACTCGGTCTGGACCGCGATCGGCAGTTCGCGCACGAACGCCACCTGCGTCAAACCGGTTTCCTCGGCGATCTCGCGCATGACCGCGTCCCGACCGTTTTCGCCCTCCTCGACGCCGCCGATAATGAGCGTCACGGGATAACTGCCGTCCGGCCGCTGATTCGCTTTCCACTTCAGCATGAGAATTGCGCCGTCGCTTTTACGCTTCACGATCGCGTGCACGGTGCTGCGCCGCACTGTGGCAGCGCCCTCGCGCGGCGGATTGGTTGGCTCGATGAAATGTTTAGCAACGACCGGAACGACCGGCAACGCAAACGTTTCCGCGAATGCAAAGTCGCGCTCGTCATGCGCCGGAACGGCCATAATCGCACCCGTGCCATACTGCGGCAAAACGTAATCGGCAACCCAAATCGGGATGCGCTCGCCGCTGCCGGGATTTACCGCAAAAGCGCCGGTTGCTACGCCCGTTTTCGCGCGAGTTTCGTCGCCGCGATCCATGTCGGTCTTTGCCCTCGTCTCGGCGACATACGCAAGTACCGATCCCCGTTGCTCCGGTGTCGTTACCACGTCAACAAGCGGGTGCTCCGGTGCAAGCACAAGATACGTCGCACCGAAAAGCGTGTCGGGACGCGTCGTAAATACCGTGATCGTTCGACGTTCGACGTTCGACGTTTCGACCGCAAAGTCGATCTCCGCACCTTCACTTTTCCCAATCCAGTCCTCCTGCTGCTTTTTGATCTTCGGCAAGCAGTTGACGTCCTTCAAATCATTCAGGAGTCGTTCCGCATACTTCGTAATCGCAATCATCCATTGTTCCTTCTCTCGCTTCTCAACCGGGCCATTGCAACGCTCGCACACGCCGCCGACAGCCTCTTCGTTCGCGAGCCCAATCTTACAGCTCGGGCACCAGTTGATCGCCATCTTCGCCTTGTACGTCAACCCGGCTTTAAAAAATTGCAAAAACATCCATTGCGTCCATTTGTAATACGCGGGATCAGTCGTATTAATTTCGCGCGACCAATCAAAACTAAACCCGATCGCTTTCAACTGCCGACGAAACGTATCGGTGTTCTGTTTCGTCACCACCTTCGGATGCACACCGGTTTTCACCGCCGTGTTTTCCGTCGGGAGCCCGAATGCGTCCCAGCCCATGGGGAACAGCACGTTATTGCCCTGCATACGCGCTTTGCGTGCGACGATGTCGAACGCGGTGTAACTGCGCGGATGTCCGACGTGAAGCCCGGCGCCCGAGGGGTACGGAAACTCAACGAGAATATACAGCTTCGGCTGTGACGAATGATCTTGCGCATGAAAGATGCCGGATCGTTCCCAACGCTCCTGCCATTTGGGATCGATCGCTTTGTAGTCGTACATACGGGCAATATCGTATCGGGATGCGATAAATTCTGCAAAACATCACGACTCTTGTCCGCCCTCGACCGCGTAGCCGGCCTCCATCCAACCCATAAGTCCGCCTTCAAGACGGTCGATGTTGCCGTAGCCAAGCTTCGCAAGTCCCGCTATCGCCTCGCCGCCTTTACCAAGCTCGTCATATTCGCCGTAGACGATAATGCGAGCGCTGGTATCGGCTAAGCAACGGCGGCGCTCGTCGGCCGAGGCGGTCGACGGGACGTTCAGTGCACCGGGGATGTGACGATGCGCATAGCTGTGCGCGTCTTGCAGGTCGACGAGCGTTACGGCGCTACCCGCGTCAATCGCGGCCTTGAGTTCTTGGGGCTTCATACGCTGTCAGTTTATCACTTTTTTTGTGGGATTGTGCTATGGTGCTCGCCATGCAAAAACTCCCCCAAGCACTGCTCGACCGCCTCGAGCGTCAATACGGACCCGTGTCGCGCGATGCCATCATTGCCGCGTTTGGCCTCTCGCGTCGTCCAACGCTGCGTACGAACACTATCAAAGCGACTGACGATGAGATCATGGCCGCATTTCGAGAAGCTGCGATTCAATTCGAGCGCGTAAAACAAATCCCGCACGCATTTGCTATCAAAAATAGAACTGGTGACGATCTCCGTGAGCTCCCCCTTGCCAAAGACGGAAAAATCTACCTTCAGGGTCTCACCTCAATGTTGCCGCCACTCATCCTCGACCCCAAGCCCGATGCCGCCATCCTCGATCTCTGCGCTGCGCCAGGTAGCAAGACGTCGCAACTCGCCGCGATGATGAACGATCGCGGAGCAATCGTCGCATACGAACAAGATAGTGTTCGCTATCAAAAACTCCTGAACACACTTCGTATTCAAGGTGCGACCAACGTCGAAACCCGCATGGTCGATGCGACGCTCATCTCCCATGAATATCCTGAAACTTTCGATAACATTCTCGCCGACGTCCCCTGCTCTGCGGAAGGACGCATCAATCTCAATGAGCCGCGATCGTATCGCTATTGGAACGAAAAAAATATCGTTGCCCACGCCAAGCTCCAGCGCCGGCTGCTCCGCTCCGCCGTCGCCATGCTCAAGGCTGGCGGCACGCTCGTCTATTCGACGTGTACGCTCGCGCCGGAAGAAAACGAAGAGATGATCGCCTGGCTTGTGGCCGAATTCCCCGTTATGCGGCCGGTTCCCATTGCACTTCCCTTCCCGTCCCGTAAAGGCCCGCACAACGAGGTAACCATCCTGCCGTCAAAAGACGTTGAAGGATTTTTCGTTGCCAAACTCGTCAAGCATGGACCATGAGGAACGACCGAGCATGTGTCGCTCGTTCGGCGGTTCCGCTACGCCGCAACGGCTCGCGCTGCTCGCCTGCGGCTGTGCAGAAGCGCCTCCCTCCGCGACACAATGCTCGGTTCTGGAGAGAAATAAAGGAGCCCGGAACTTCGCGACATGGAGAGGCGCGAAGTCCCGGGCGTTTGCCGATACGCTTCCGTTGCCTCAACGCTCGCGCGAAGGCTGCCATTGCACGGAACTCAAGCAACGTACCGGCAAAAGATGCGCCCACCAAATCCACGTCGATCGCATGCACTCTTGGGAAGTCGCGAGATCAGGACCTGACGGGCGCATAAACGAAGAGGGACAGGGGGCGAGCAGGCCTCACCGCAAAGAGAGAACTCTCGAGGAGTGACCGTGCAGGAGACGCGACGGCCATTTCCCGAAACCGCCCGCTCCCTGCCCCAGCACACCAAGAATACGCTATTCGCGCAGCGAAAGCCAGCGCCCGGCGTCGAGCGCGGCCATGCAGCCGGTTCCGGCGGCAGTGACCGCTTGGCGGTAGACGTGATCCATGACGTCGCCGCACGCAAAAACACCATCAACGCTCGTTTGCGTGGTATGCGGTTGAACGACAATGTAACCGGCAGTATCGAGCTCGAGTTTTCCTGCAAATAGGGCGGTATTTGGCTTGTGGCCGATGGCGACAAAAACGCCGTCACACGGAATCTCACCCGCCACGCCGGTCGCCACGTCTTTTGTCCGTACACCGGTTACCGTGTCGTTGCCAAATATTTCCTCAACAGTAGTATTGAGGACAAAAGTGATTTTCGGATTCGCTTTCGCGCGCTCAAGCATGATGCTCGACGCCTTAAACGCATCGCGGCGATGCAGAATCGTCACCGAGGTCGCGAAGCGCGTCAAAAAGGTTGCCCCCTCCATGGCCGTGTCTCCCCCGCCAACAACCACAACACGCTTGCCGCGAAAAAAGAAACCGTCGCACGTCGCGCATGCCGATATGCCCTTCCCCTGCAACCGCTCCTCGCCCGGAACACCGAGCCACATCGCCGAAGCACCCGTCGATACGATCACCGTTTTCGCGCGATACTCGGCCGAGGCGGTTTTGATGAGAAATGGCGACGAAGCAACATCAACATCGGTCACGACGTCGTCAATAATCTCCGTTCCGAAGCGCAAAGCCTGTTTTTTAAGTTTTTCCATGAGGTCGGATCCGAGCACGCCTTCGGTTTCGCCCGGCCAGTTTTCGACGTCGCTCGTGAGCATCAACTGCCCGCCAGGTTGAAGTCCGGCAACCATGAGCGGCCGCAAATTGGCGCGCGCGGCATAGATCGCCGCCGTGTACCCCGCCGGTCCGCTGCCGATGACGACAACGTTGTGCACGGTCATACGTGCCGCGCAAGACGCGCCGCAAGCACCTCTTTCGTCATCGCACCGGAAAATTGATCAACGACGCTTCCGCCTTTCATGACGAGAAACGTGGGGATCGATAAGACGTTGTATCGCTGCGCCAAGTCGGGCGCTTCGTCAACATTTACCTTGGCGATCAATACGTCGGTATTTTCTTTGGCGTACGCTTCAAGCACCGGCGCCATCATGCGGCAAGGTCCACACCACGGCGCCCAAAAGTCGATGAGCACCGGCGTTGACGACTGCAAAACGACAGCGTCAAAATTCGCGGGAGTGAGATCCATAGTGACGAGAGTTTACCGCACTTTGCCGGCACGTCCAAGTACATTATTTTGCGCCTTCGACCGCAAGCGTGCGGGCTTGGATTTCTTCGTTGTACGCCTCAAGCTGGTCGCCGATTTCAATTTTCGTCTTGCCAACAAACGCGAGACCGCAATCCTGACCAGCAAGAATGTCCTTCACCGACGTCTTTCCGCTCTGAAGCGCCTCGATCCTTCCCTCGCCAACCATCTGACCGGCACGCAAAATACGCAGTGTGACGCCGGGAATAAACTTCCCCTTTTTGACCTTTGCGCCAACGATCATGCCTTTGTCGGTCTTCTTGAAGACCGCGAGTACCTCGCCGCTCCCGAGTTCGGTGTAGACCTTTTCCGACGGAATGAGCTTCTTCAAGTGCTCAACGACGTTCTCGAACAGTTTGTAGATGACCGAGTACTCTTCGATCGGTACGTTTTTCGTACGCGCAAGATCGGCGGCTGCACTCGTCGGCTTGACGTTGAACGCGAGCACCACCGCGTGCGACGCTTCGGCACGGAGCACTTCGGCATCGGTGACGTTGCCAAGGCCTTTGCCGACAATCTGCACACCGACGTACGGATTCACGATCTTGTCGAGCATGCCGATAACCGCCTCGAGCGAGCCGAGCACGTCGGCTTTAACGACAACGTTCAAAATAACTTTTTCGTCGCCGGTTTTTTCGTCATCGGATTTCGGCGCTGCCTTCACAACCGAAACTTCGCCGATGCCCGACTTGCGCGATGGCTGCGACTTGATGGTTGTTAGCAACGGCGCCTCTTTGAACCCGAGGATTTTCACCGGCGTCGATGGCAATGCCTCTGTAATCGTCTTGCCGTCAAACGACTTCATGGCGCGAACACGGCCGTAAAGCACGCCGCGCACGCTGATCGCGTCCTGCAGATGAAGCGTTCCGGCTTGCACGATGATTGTCGCAATAGCGCCCTGCCCTTTGTCGATGCGCGATTCGATGATCGTACCCACTGCGTTGCGATCGGGATTCGAAACAATGTGCGCTTTTTCAAGGTCAGACACCAAAAGGAGCATATCGAGCAGTTGATCGATATTCGCACCGGTTTTTGCGGAAACGGGCACGCAGATTGTTTTCCCACCCCAATCTTCGGGGACGAGACCGACTTCGGCGAGCTGACTTTTTACCTGCTCGATGTTCGCTCCCGGCTTGTCCATTTTGTTGATGGCGACGACGAACGGGAGTTTGGCAGCCTTGATGATGTCGATAGCCTCGCGCGTTTGCGGACGCATACCGTCGTCGGCGGCAATGACGAGAATGGCGATGTCAGCGACTTTCGCACCGCGTGAGCGCATAACCGTAAACGCTTCGTGGCCCGGCGTGTCGATGAACGTCAAAAGCTTGCCGCTCTTTTCGACTTGGTACGCACCGATATGCTGCGTGATGCCGCCCGCCTCGGTATCGATGACGCGCGTCTTGCGAATAGTATCGAGAATGAGCGTCTTGCCGTGGTCGACGTGACCCATAACCACAATAACCGGCGGGCGTGGCGCAAGCTTCTCGGTATCTTTCGCCTCTTCTTCCTTCACCTGCGCCATGCGGTCGGCGGCCAAGGCGTCGACGGTTTGATCTTCGGTTTCTCGCGGCTCGGCGATGAAGCCCAAATCTTCCGCGATAATGCTCGCGGTTTCAAAATCGATGCGTTCGTTGAGTGACGCCAAGATGCCCGAACGCATAAGCTCTTGCATGACCTTGGCGACCGGAAGATTGAGCGCTCCAGCGAATTCGCGAACCGCGATCGTCGGCGGAATCTTCACGCGCGGCGCGTCGCCGGCTTTCACTTGTTCCTTGAGCGCGGCACGCGCTTTCTGATCCTCCATTTTCTTTTGGAGGTATTGACGCTTCTTGTACTCTTGCCACGCATTCATGATGCGGCCGGCGTCGCGATCCGGGATTTTGATGGCCTTGCCGCCAATGTCAAAACCCAGCTCCGGAAGCTTGGAGCGCAGTTCTTCAGTCGGCACGCGAAGGCGCCGGGCGAGTTCGGAAATATTCATGCCGCGGAGTGTAGCGGAATTTCATGGCGACGGCAAGCAGCGCCGGTCACATTAGCGCCGATCGGCGCTTATGTGGCACCCCATCACCACCCTAGGCGATTTTCCCTACACCACCCTGAGGCGAAGGCCGAAGGGTCACGCAGACGTTCCCGGAAGATTTCATGTGTAGAAGATATCGGGCTGCATGATCCTTCGCCTACGCTCAGGATGGTGAAGGGTGAAGCTCAACGAAAATCCCGCACCTTCCGAAGAAGATGCGGGAACGATGGCGCTACGAGAACGAAGCGGCGGTCGCACTCCACGGCGCAAACGCCGGTTGAAGGGCAAGCTCGGTCATGATCTCACGGTCGCCCTCGATGAGCACCGTACGGACC
>CAYZRQ010000004.1:0-435 GCA_964480895.1 uncultured Gammaproteobacteria bacterium
AATAATCCACTCGCCGGAATGCCCTGTTCCTGCTAGAATATCAACCATATGTACGAATACTCACCCAAATTGGCCGCGGGCATCGGGATAGGCGTTGTCGTCATCGCTGCTGTTGCGACCCTCATCTTTACCGATCGTTATCGTCCGCTTGGTGCCATGCCTGCCGACGAACGCGGCGACGCGAAGATGTTCGTTTTCGACCGCCCGGGCGACGCCAAGGACTATCTTCTCTACGACAAGGGTAATTATCTCGCGACGATCCGCGCCGGCGGTGACGACGCGCTGAGTATTGTCAGGGTGCGGGAAAACGAAATCATGCTGGTACGTGATTCGATCCGCACGCCGTTTCATCAAGGCAACATCGTAACCGTTGCGCGCGCCGACGGTACGGTGACCGAGCACGGCGAGTTCGGGACGTATTGGGGGCTCACGGCC
>CAYZRQ010000004.1:445-2359 GCA_964480895.1 uncultured Gammaproteobacteria bacterium
GGCCGACGAAGCGTTTGTCGTGTTCAGCGATGCCGATGACGAGTCCGGCATGACGTCCATTCACTTCGAGAGTTTCGATCTCGACGAGGACCCTTCATTCCCGCTTGCCGAGAATATTCTCGTCGAACAGATCGAAACATCGCCCGACGGCACCCGCATGATCATCGCGGTGGAACATACCGAAACGAAGAGTGACGCCGTGCTCGGGAGCATTTATACGCTCAATATCGCATCGGGAAGTGTGTCGCGCATGGCGTCGCTCTCGTTCGGGAATCCGGCCGATGTCGGTCATGCATACGAGAACATCATCCTTCGCTGGAACGACGAAACGCACGCGGCCGTGCTCACCGGGCCTGGCGTCGAATCGGTGATTCCGGTTTTCTGACATGTCCACGCTCGCAAAAAACACGCTCTTTTTAACGTCGGCTTCGATCGGTCAAAAGGCGATCGCGTTTCTCTACTTCACCGTTATTGCGCGAACGGTCGGCGTTGAAAACACGGGAGCGTATTTTTTGGCGCTTGCGCTCGTTACGACAATCGGCGTACTCGACGATATCGGTCTGACATCGGTACTCATCCGCGAAATCGCCAAGAAGCCGGCTGAGGCCGCGACGTGGCTGCGTAACGTGCTCGGCGTCAAGCTGTTGACGATGCCGCTCACCGTGCTTGTGGCGTGGTTTGTGCCGACGCTGTTCGGGTACGACGGAGCTGCGGCTGCGCTTGTACGCCTTGCGGTCGTTATCATGCTCGCCGATACGCTATCGCTTACGTTTTACGGCGTTCTGCGCGGCATGCACCGATTGAAGTACGAATCGATCGGTATTTTCTTCGGGCAAGCCATTACGACTGCGCTCGGCGCGTATTTTTTGACGACGGGGCAGGGGACGTTGCCGATGCTCATTATTGCGCTCATCGCCGGCAGTTCCTGGAATGCGCTGTTTGCGGCGTATCACGTTTCCCGGCGCCTCGGGTTACGGGCGTTCGTGCCGTCGTTTAACCTCGGAAGCGTGCCGGCACGCATGGCGTTCGCATTTTTCCTCGCCGCCATTTTCGTCAAAGTGTATTCCTACGTTGACTCGTTCATGCTGAATGCTTTCATCGGCAAGGAGGCGGTTGGGCTTTACAGCGTTGCGTATAAATTGACGTACGCGTTCCAGTTTTTGCCCCTTGCCTTTGTCGGCGCGCTTTACCCGACGCTCGCCTCGAAGGCGAACGATCCCGCCGAATTGAAGCGCATCTTTCTCAACGCGGTTTGGTATTTGGCGCTTCTCGCGGCGCCGATTATTTTCGGTATCTTTGCGCTCGCACCGGAAATCGTCGGCCTGTTTTACGGCGACGCGTACGCGCGGTCAGTGCTGCCGCTTTCGATCCTTATTTTCGATCTCTTCTTCATCTTCCTCGATTTTCCGATCGGCGCGCTGTTGAACGCAACCGGACGTCAGATGACGAAAACGCTCATCATGGGCGCAACGATGATCGTCAATGTCGTCGCTAATCTCATTCTCGTGCCGCGTTTTGGTGTTGTGGGCGCGAGCATATCCGCGGTCGTGAGTTTTGTATTCCTTTTCGTTATGGGTTTTGCGGTCACGCGCCGTGTCATCGCGGTACGCCTCAACGATCTTCTACGCGCAACAGCGGCGACGCTGTTCTCGGGGGTGATGATGGCGCTCGCGGTGATGGCACTTAAGAACGTCATTGCGTGGCCGGTGACGATCCCCGTTGGTGCGGTCGTGTTCTTCGGCTGTGCCTTGGCGACTAAAGCGTTCACGCGCGAGCACCTGGCGACGCTCCGCAGCCTCATCCGTCCCAAGCCATATGGCGAGAATACTTCTCCCGACGCTTGATTACGCGCCGGCGCGCGGCGGCGTGGCACGCTACCTCGGCGCCATTGCCGCGACGTTCCCGAACGTCGAA
>CAYZRQ010000004.1:2369-15860 GCA_964480895.1 uncultured Gammaproteobacteria bacterium
CGAAGTGCTTCACTTTCCATTGTGGCCGGGTTATGTTTTGGCATTTCGCGAATTGTGGCGCCGACGGAATACGTACGACAAACTCCTCGTAAGTCACGTTCTTCCGATCGGCACCGCGGCGCTCTTCATGCGTTTTGTTACGCGGAAGCCATACGTCGTCATACTCCACGGCCTTGATTTTGATCTTGCGCGTCGTAGCGCGTGGAAGTGTTGGTTGACGAGACGTGTGCTTGCGGGCGTTGCGATCGTCGTCAACTCGCACGCGCTTGCCGAGGATGTGCGCGTATTTCTCGGCCTGCGCGCGGCACCGATCCACGTCGTACATCCTTGCGTTCATGACGCGTTTGTCGAGGCGTCGTCGTTGCTTGCAAAATCGCCGTCCGCGACCGGAGCGCTTACGCTTCTCACGGTTGCGCGTCTCGTCGAGCGCAAGGGGCATTTAAAAATTATTCGTTTATTGCCGCAACTTCCCGGCGTTCGCTACCGCATCGTCGGTGACGGGCCGATGCGCAATCCCATTCTCAACCTCGCGCACAATCTCGGCGTTGCCGATCGCGTCGAAATCCTTCAGGCGGTTCCCGACGGCAAACTGCCGGAGGTGTATCGTCAAGCCGACATCTTCGTTATGCCGACGACAAAAACCGAGATTGATCGCGAAGGGTTCGGTATCGTCTATCTTGAAGCGCAGCTTTTTGGCGTGCCTGTTGTTGCGACACGAAGTGCCGGTGTTGACGAAGCGGTAGAGGACGGCAAAACGGGTTTGCTTGTTGACGATACTCCCGAAGCGCTTGCTGTGGCCGTTGCGCGTCTGCTCGACGATGCGGATTTGCGGCATCGTTTGGGCGAGGCGGGACGGAAGCGTGTGCTCGGCGGCTTTACGCGTGAACACGTGATGCGTAAACTCGGACCAGTCTTATGACACCGCGCATTTCGATCGTTGTTCCGACGTACCAGCATGCGCGCAGCCTGCCGCGCTGCCTTGATTCGATTCTTGCACAGACCGGTGTCGATACTGAAATAATCGTCGTCGACGACGGCTCGACCGACGGCACGACCGAAGCGCTCGCGCCATATCGCGATCGCGTCCGCATTGTCCGCCAGGAAAATCGCGGCAGCAATCCGGCGCGTAACCGCGGGCTAAACGAAGCACGCGGCGAATTCGTTATTTTTTGCGATGCCGACATCGTCATGCGTCCCGACATGCTCAAGCGCATGCAAGACGCGCTCGACCACCACCCCGAAGCAAGCTACGCTTACAGCGGATTTTACTTTGGCTGGAAGCATTTTCGTGGCGTGCCGTGGAGTCCCGAGCGTTTGCGCCGCCAGAATTACGTCCACACAACAAGCCTTGTGCGGAGGCGAGACTTTCCCGGTTTTGACAATGCGGTTCGTCGCTTTCAGGATTGGGACGTCTGGTTGTCGATGCTTGCGACGGGGAAGCCGGGCGTGTTGGTTCCCGAAACGTTGTTCCTGTGCATGATCGATGGAAAGTCGCGCATCGGATCGTCGTGGCTGCCGTCGTTTGTCTATCGTATTCCGTGGCGACTGTTGGGTTGGATGCCCGGATGCGTCAAAACGTATTTTGCCGCGCGCGATATCATCGCGGCAAAACATCAATTATAGCGTATGCCCGACGTTTCCATCGTCATCGTTGTTCATCGCGAGTCGCTCGACGTTCTGCGGGCGTGCTTTGACGCCGTTTTCGCCGTGCAAGGTGTTACGTGCGAGGTGTTTATTGTCGACAACGGCGCAAACGACGCATATCGCGACGAGGCGAGCCGGATCGGTGCCGTGTATATCCGTAATGGCGAAAATAAAGGATTCGCGTATGCGGTGAATCGCGGCATCGAGCGCTCAAGCGGCCGTTTTGTGCTTCTCCTCAATCCCGACACCGTTGTTCCAACGCGTGCGATCGCAACCATGGTTGCTCACCTCGATCGCGACCGTGACGTCGGCGTTGCGAGCTGCGTTATTCGTTATCCTGACGGTCGATTGCAAGAAAGTATCAGACGATTCCCGGGCGTTATTGACCAGCTTCTCGTCCTCCTCAAGTTCCCGCACATCTTTCCGCGCCTCACGGCGATCAATCGCTACATGATGGCTGACGCCGACGCCATGAAGACGCAAGACGTCAACTCGATCATGGGCGCGTTCATGTTCATTCGGCACGAACTCATCGAGCGCATCGGTAAACTCGACGAACGTTATTTTATTTGGTTCGAAGAAGTTGATTACTGCAAAATGGCCATTGACGCCGGATGGAAAGTCCGGCACTACGGCGATGTCGAAATCGTCCACCACAAGGGTCATACATTCGGCAAACAGTCCACCGTTCGCAAGCAGCGATGGGTAAGAACGAGCTTGCGCAAATACATGAAAAAACATCACGGCGTTTGGGCGTGGATGGTATTTTGGACGTTGACGCCGCTGTTCATTGTGCTCGCGTACGCCGCGGCTGCAGTAAAACGTCGCTAAATATGCGTTCACCGATCATCGCACAATTTTTTGACAAGTGGTCGTTGTGGACGATCGGCGCCATTGCGCTTGTGCACGGTCTTGCCGCGCTCGCACTCCATTCGCCGTGGTCATGGGTGCTGCTTGGCGCCGTCTTCGTGGCGGCGTTCGTGGTGACGTTCCGTTCGGTTGCCGCTGGGCTTGCCGTTGCCGTCGTCGAACTTTTTGTTGGCGGACACGGACACCTCATCACCGCCGATCTATTCGGGTTTTCCGTCGGCATCCGCATGATGATTTTTGTGGGTGTCATGCTCGCGTGGCTTGTGCTTGCCGCGCGCGGCCGCATCGAGTTGCGGGTGGTACCGTGGCGCGACGCGCCGTGGGCTCTCCTTACGCTTGCCGTGCTCGCGGGATCGATCACGGGACTTGTTCGCAACGGTTTCACCTCGGCATTCGACGACATGAATGGCTATCTTACGTCCGCCTATCTGCTACCAATACTGTCGGTCGTCTGGACGCCCGATGCGAAGCGCACGCTTCTGCGCGCCTTCGCTGCGTCCGCAACGTGGGTTGCTGCGAGTACGCTCATGCTTGTCTACGCATTTACGCACCTTCCGGTCGGCGGTATCCACGCGCTGTATGCATTTGTGCGCGACAGCCGTATCGCCGAGATAACCTTGCTTTCGGGACCGGATTGGCTTGTTACGACCTTTGCCGCAACGCCGTGGTACTTCCGTGTGTTCGAACAGGGACAGTTCAGCGTTGTCGCCATGGAACTCGTCCTTATCGCCGCAACGCTTTTCATAGGTTCCCCGATGCGATCGGCGCGAAGTCTCGTCGCCGTGCACGCACTTATGATCGGTGCCATTATCGCAAGCCTCTCGCGAAGTTTTTGGCTTGGGAGTGCTGCGGGTCTTGCCGTCATTTGCGTGCTCGCCGTTTGTGAGCGCGTCAACGTGCGCGAATGGGTGAAGACGAAAATCGTCGGCATGGCGTCGGGCGTCATTGCCGTACTCGCGTTGTGGATTCTCGTCGTCGTGCCCGTGCCACCGAGGCCGGATTTGACGAATTCGCCGTTCTATCGCGGCGTTGAGGATGACACGCGCGAGCTTGCGGTGAGCAGCCGATGGAATTTGCTCGGACCCATGATGGAGCGCATCGGTGAGGAGCCACTGTGGGGATCGGGCTTCGGGACAACAGTTACGTTTGTTACCGACGACTTGCGCATTCGCGCGATGATTCCAAATGGAGAGTGGACGACGTATCGGTTTGAATGGGGGTTTCAAGACATTTGGCTCAAGATGGGTATTCCCGGCCTCGCCGCGTTCGTGTGGTTTCTCGGCGTGTGTCTTTTCGCCGCCTGGCGCGCATGGAGCGAGAAGCGCGAGCACCGCTGGCTGACGTTCGGTCTCGTTGCCGGCGTTGTAGCGCTGTACGCGACACACACGTTTTCGCCGTACATCAATCATCCCATCGGCATCGGGTACCTGCTTTTCGTCATTCCATTTCTCGGATGGCATCGTAAAGACATCGTGCCTGCCGCTGCGCCGCTCGTCGCGGTGAAGCCGGCGCTCGCGCTTGCCGTGCCACGCCAGGTCGGTATCGTCACGCGACGATGAGCTCGGGCGTAAAGATCTCTGTGTTAGGATGCTGTGGATAACTATGTACGAAACTCAGTTTCGAGCATCGGTTTGTGCATCGCTGCCGAGCATCGCGCCGTGGATGTCGCCGTAGCCGCGTAGGAAAGCCGCTACGTCCATCGGAAGCCCGCCTGCGGGTTGAAGTTTGGTAATGGCGAGTGTTGTTGTGCTGGTGCCGACGAGAAGGCGCTCATCAACCGCTTGCGCGAGTCCCGGTGGTATCGTTCCTTCGGCAACGTCGGCGGCGAGGATTTTGAGCGTCATTGGTTCACCGGCGCGTAACCACGTTGTCGTCGTGCCCGGCCACGGCTGCAGGCCGCGGATACGTCGTTCAATAACGTCGGCGGTCAGCGTCCAGTTGATAACGCCGTCTTCACGCGTCAAGAGTTTGCAGTACGTGGCAATGGCGTGGTCTTGCGGCTTTGGAACAATCGTGCCATTTGCAAGCCCGCGCAATGACGCTACAAGCAGCGGAGCGCCGATAGCAACAACGTTTGCCGTGAGCGTTTCAACGGTTTCTTTGGGAGCAAGAGCAATGCGCTCGCAGCCAAGCAGCGGCCCGTGGTCCATGTCCGCGTCAAGCAGCATGGTACATACGCCGGTATCTTGATCGCCCGCAAGTATTGCGGCGTTAAGTGGGGAAGGGCCGCGATACGCGGGGAGGAGCGATGGATGGACGTTGACGACGCCGAAGCGAGGAACGTCGAGCACAGCCTGCGGAAGAATGCGGCCGTACGCGACAACGACGAATGCGTCCACACCGTATTGCGCGAGCGTTGCGAGAAGCGCCGAGCTTTTCAGTGAGGTCGGTTGCCACACGGGAATGCCGCGCGCAAGAGCGACGCGCTTAACCGGCGGCGGCGTCGGAATGCGTTTGCGGCCGACCGGCTTGTCGCCCTGCGTCACGACTGCGGCGACCTCGATGTCGCCTTCTGCGAGGAGCGCCGTGAGCATGTCGGCGGCGAATGCGGGCGTGCCAAAAAAGACGATGCGCATATCAAAGCCGCGCCGCACCCTTCGTAAACCGCGGCTCACGATCGATGAACAGGATGCCGTCCAAATGGTCAATTTCATGTTGGAAAACAATCGCTTGCAGTCCGTCGAGCTTCATCGTTACATCGGCGCCGGTTTCGTCCAAAGCCTTTACGGTCACACTCCGATGGCGTTTGACAATGCCCCAGACACCGGGAACCGACAAACAGCCTTCTTCGCTATCAACCATTTTGAACGACCGTTCGGTAATCTCGGGATTAAAAAATGCATGTGCGCCGTTGCCGGTATCGACGACAATCACGCGCTCGTGCACGCCGACTTGCGGCGCGGCGATGCCAATGCCGTTCTCTTCGGTCATGGTTTCGCGAAGGTCGTTGACAAGACGCTGCATGTCGGAATGCAAAATGCGCTCGTCGACCACCGGGGACGAGATGCGGCGTAGCTCGGTATTGGGTTCATGGAGCACCGTGCGAATCATAGTGAGGATTGTCGACGTATACGGTTGTGGCGTTGGGGAGATTATTGAGCGCAGTAAGCGCGTCGGGCAACGCCACGGCGTCGTAGCGTTTTGGTGTTGTTACGTCGTTTTCGGTAACGCTGATGATGGTGGCAAACGGCGGAAGGCCATACGTCTTTCGTGTGACGAGTTCATTCGCGACGAATATTTCGCTGTCGCACAGCGGGAGGACGGCGTCGCGCGAGTACGTCTGCACGATGCATGTTCCGCCGGATTCCGCGGCAAGTGCGCGCAAGCGTGCAATGCGCCGCGCAACGCGTTCGGTGCTGCGAAAATCGCTGCCGACAAGACCGACATCAGCCATAACATCTGCCGTGAGGCCGAAACGCCGTCCGAACGGTCGCGCCACACTCGAGAAGTAGTACTCGGTGGCGAGCACGATGTCGCCGCTCGCGCCCTGCGCGCCTTTTTCGACGCGCGTCACCGTGGCTTGCGGGAAGATGCGGCGAAGATCTGCCTCGAGCTTTGCACCACCGATGCCACGAAGCCCGAGTTTTGCCGCGCCGCATGCGGGGCAGGTTTTTGGCACCCACATCTCCGCACCGCAGCGAACGCATGCGAGGTCGCCCTGACGCACCGTCGGCAAGTTGTCGCATGTTCCGCACAACGGAATGTGGCCGCATGCCTTGCACTGCAGTCGTTTGGCAACGCCTTTACGGTTGAACAAGAGTAGCACTGATTCTTGGCTCTGTAAAGCCGTTTTGATCTCTTCTTGCAAGGTGGACGAGACAAGACCGACGTCGCCGCGTTCCTGGGGTTTGGTCATGTCGATGAGGGTAGCGCTCGGCCACGGCGCCCACATCGTAGCAACGCTCCCGTCGACGTCTTCGGGGCGCGGGAGCGCGTCGAGCGCTATGAGCTGCGCGCCGTGCTGTTCCGCAAGGAGCGCGGCGGCGTTGCGGCCGTCGAAGCGCGGGTTGCGGCGGTCGTTGCGATGCTCATCGTTACCGCACTCAAGGACGAGGACGGCGTCGAGGCTGTGCGCCGGCAAGAGCGCCGCCTGACGCGTGCCAACGAGCGTCGCAATGCTGCCGTCCCGCCAGCCTTTCGCAATCGCGCCGCGTGACGCCGGCGGCGTCTTGCCGGTCATGAGCGCTGCGTTGCGACCGAGCGGCACGGTCGACGCGATGATCTCGGCGTCGCGTTCGCGCGGAACGAGCACGAAGAGCTGTCGCTTTGTCGCTTTGCGAAGCGCGAGCACCATGAGCGCTGCCTCGTTGGGCGTAACTTGCGCCGTGAAGCGAGGTACGCCGGCAGCGGCGGCGAGCAGACGTTGCACGCTTGCAACGCGCTCGGGGTCGGCGGTGGCGCGTACGGAGGGAAGCGCAAGCGTGACACTTCCGCCGCGCAGCTCGGGAAGCGCGAGCGCAAAGAGCGCGCCGGCAGACTGCGCCGTGGCCGCGGCAAGCGTGAGGATGCGCGTCACATCGCCTTGGGTCATCGCGCCTTCTTCGATCGTTGCGCCGAGATGCTTGAGCCGCGGCTCGTCGGACGCATCGGACGTGCCAACGACAACGCCGCGCACATCGCGTCCGGCGAACGGCGCCCGAACAACATCGCCGACGGCAACAGGCGAGGCAGTCGCGTAGTCAAAATGCCGAAACCTCCTCGGCATGCGCAAGAGCGGAATGATGTGGGCGATCAGATGATTACTCAATATCAAACTCAACAACCAGATGCCCGACGCCGAGCGGTGCTTCGTAGCTTCGGACTATCGGTGTGACGTTCGTGTCCTTGAGCGCGCCAATGAGCATAAGCGTTTGGCGATACACGGATTCTTTGGCGTTGTCGCGCAGAGCGTCGTCGATGCCGAGCAATCCAACGACGTTGTTATTTTCGAGGAGCTCGATGAGCGTGCGGTCAAACGCTTTGCCGTCCGGATGCGCTGGCGTCGGCGAGTCGGCGTTGAGCGCGTGCGCCGTGTCGCCGGCGGCGATGACGGCGATGCGACTCGACGATGCGAGCAAGACGTTGCGCAACGCCACGCCGAACGCAAAATGGGCTTTGGCATCGAGCTTCGATGGCGCAATCGGAAGAATGCGTACGCGAGGCAGGTGTTTCGTCAAAAAATCGAGCGGCACGCCGGTTGTGTGTGTGAGCCGCGCATCGGTCGTGAGTGAAATAGGCTCGCCAACCGTGCGCAAATTGCGCTGCAGATTGTCGACGAGCGCGAAGTCGGGATGATACGACTTGCGATAGCCGAGATCGCCGAAATCTTCGAGGTCGGCGATGTAGGGATCGGCCACGTTGATCGAAAACGCGTTGTCGTACATGGTGACTTGCTCGGAGAAGATCACGATGGTATCGGGTTCGTGCGCTGCTAGGTCTTGCGCGAGCTCGGCGAGCGCGGTACGCGTCTTCTCAAGAAGCGGCAAGCCTTGCGGATTGATGGACGCGAAGAGGAGTGGCGACGTCGGTACGATGGCGGCGAAGACGATCATAGATTTTCGTCTGCGACGACGAGCGTGTCGCCGGTTGTATGAAGGTCGAGAACATCTTGACTGACGAACACGATGTCGTCCCAGGCGTAGCCGTACTCGAGAAATACTGCTTCCGAAAGAATCGGACGTTTCATGCCTTCGGCGATAACAAAGACGGCGGGATTCTCGTACGAACGAACAAGATATCCGTCGGGAAGCTTGAGAAATGCACCTTCGCGATACTGCTCAATGTCGACCGGTGCAACCACGGTGGGCGTTGCGCCCGGAAATCGTGCTTCGACGATTGTGGCATCGAGAATAGCATGGCGAAGGCCATTTTCGACGTAAAATGTTGCGCCGCTCGCAAGCTGGAGCAGGTCGCCTTGCGGGTCTTTTGTTGCAAGCGTGATCGCGTCGCCGATGTCGTACGAGGCAAGCTCGGCGTTGGTGATTTCGATGAGCTCGTCGTCGTTGAAACCGATCGTGTGGAACGTCGCCTCGCTTTCAAACGGGCGGAGCGTGTCGTCGACAAGCAAATAGATGTCACCGTCATGCGTGAGCAGGGAATAGTTCGGCAGTGCAATCGCGCGGCCGATGGGATATTGATCGAGCGCGGTCGCGGCGACCTCGATGATGAGGTCGGGGTTGTAGCGCGAGGTAAGCGCTGCCCATGAGGTAATGGGACGCCGCTCCCCGAATTCGATGCGCCAAACGCCGGGTTCGCCCGAGGCTTGCAAGAGCGTCCCCGTCGGGTACTCGAATCCGAACCAGCGATCCCAAATGGCGGCGAAGAGTTCGTTGCCGTGGATGTGCGGCGTGTAGGCGTACATGGCCGCAGTTGCGGCATTGTCGGGAATGACCGTGGTGCCGTCGATGGTGACGGGGATGCCCGGCCCGTAGTCGCCTTGCGTGATGCCAGAGGCCGCGATGTCGGCCAAGTAGCCTTCGGTGAACTGCAACGCCGCCGAGTTGACCTGCTTGCCAAAGCCTTTCCACCGTGAAATCGACGCGTCGGACAACGAGCAGTCATCGCACACCGCGTATCCCGTCGCCCAGTCGAACTGTTTTTGCGTTGGACTCGAATCTTCGACAAGGCTCTGTTCTTTTTGGAGAAGGACAAGAAGAAAGCGCGGATTGATGCCGTGGTCGTTCGCCGCGTTCCAGACGATTTCGGCGGCGCTCATGGTAGTGCCGTCCCAGTCCGCGGTTTCGTAGTCGCCAAGTGTGCCTTTCACGTCAAGAAATGCCTGGATTTGGGCAAGTGACATGGCGCCGGCGTTCGTGAGGTCATCGTCGGAAAGCACGAAGTCGGGATTGAACGCCAATGCCGGAAATACGGGTGCAAATATCGCGGCAAGCAGGAAAAGCGAAAACCATCGGTGCATACAGGGTGAGTATAGCAATCACGGTCCGGCGTGGGTAGTGGATGCGCTCGTTGACAGCGTGTTTTTGTGGGTTTATCGTCTACCCACTATGATTTCCATCGGCTCCAAAGCGCCTGACGTATGTCAGGCCATCATCGAAGTTCCGCGCGGCAGTCAGAACAAGTACGAGTTCGACAAGGAGCAGATGATCGTTAAACTCGATCGCGTTTTGTTCGCACCGATGTTTTATCCGTGCGATTACGGCTTTTTTCCGGAGACGCTCGGTGGCGACGGCGATCCACTTGACGTGCTCGTCATGGTGACGAATCCGTTGTTTCCCGGCGTTGCGGCCGATGTGCGACCGGTGGGTGTGCTCATGATGAGCGACGATAAGGGGCAGGACGAAAAAATTCTCGCGGTCGCGAAAGACGATCCGCGATTCGCGCACATCACCGATCTTGCCGACGTGCCCGAGCACATCCGCAACGAGATCGCCTTCTTCTTTGAGCACTACAAAATTCTTGAAAAGAAGGAAACGAAGATCGACGGTTGGAAGGATGCCGCGGCGGCCAAGGCTGTCATCACCGAAGGCATGGAACGATACCGGCAGGGATAATCCGCAATCGTGAGGCACAAAAAGACCCCGTCTGCCGAAGCAGCGGGGTCGTTGACGTTGTGGTGGCTTTGTCAACTAGATGGGAAGCTTGCCGATTTCACGCGCCGCTTTGATGCGGGCGTCGAGGTTCGTATTGGCGTCTTTCGCTTTTTCGGCGGCGACCGTGAAGTCGTCGCTCACGTCGATCGTCGACTTGTCGACGAGGTTGCCGAGTGGGACGTGCCCGAGCGAAGACGCGAGTCGCATGTGCGCAGAGACGAAGGCAGCTTGCTCGGCTTCGAAGAGAGCACACATTTCGGCGAACGGCGTGTCGTCGATTTGTCCTACCGCATGGCGAGCCTGCACTGTGGCGAACTCGTCCTCGAGTTTCCGGTACTTCTCGTGTGTCGCACGGAACTCATCAAGGAGCTCTACTCGGGGATCGGCGAGGATGCGTCTGTGCTCGCCGTTGATCCTGCCGATGTGCACGATGGTAGAAATGGCGGCACCGATCACCACTCCGACAACAGGCGCCACGACGCCGAAGATCAGAAACGAACCGTCGACCACCATAATCGTGTAGACAAGCGCGGCAACGGGAGCCGCGAACATCGCGAAGCTCCATGCGCCCATTTCCGCGGTCCGTCGGGCCTGGTCGAGCGGGCCGAGCAAAGGCGCCGGATGGTGCAGGTGCGCGATGCGCGTCTTGTAGTCTGCCAAGGGGATTTCCTCCTGTGGATAAGTATGCCACTTCTTAGAAGTGGGTGAAAGGGCGGAGGCCTTGATTCTTGCATTCTGATTGCTTTTTGTCAACGAAAGCCCCGCACCTTGCTTGCAAGGTGCGGGGACGGTGGGCGTACTAGTGGCTGCTCGTCGAATCGACCGTTGTGGAAGCGTCCTTGCCGTTCGCACTGCTGACGCTGTGCAAGCCGTCCTCGCTCCATGCGAACGTGAACGGCTGGCCGGAAACGCGTACCTCGAGCGAACTCGAGAACGTCGCAAGAGCGGTAGCGTCGCCGAGCGCCATCGAGGGCGAGATCGGCTGCGCACTGCCGCCGGCGATCGCCATGCCCTTCGCGTCGCGCCAGATGAGCTGCACCGGCACGTTCGTCAGGCCCTCGTAGCCGTCGAGGTCGATCGTCTTCGCGAGCAGCATCGGCATGCCATTCTTCATGAACGTCATGTCGAGGTAGAGGCCGGGCTCCATCGTGTCCGTGAGGATCGCGAGTTCGCCGAGCCCCGCAGCCGCGAACAGCGGGCGCAGGTCGTCCATCGTCAACGAGCCATTCGCGATGCCGAGCGCGTAGATGTCCCGCGCGAGCTTCTCCTGTCCATCCTCGCCGATCTTCTCGTCGGTCAGCCGGAGCAGGTCGTAGCGGAACCCGTCGAGCGGCACGTTGTTCGCGTGCATGACGCCGCTCTCGCCGTTGATCGTGCGGCCCATGCCGAGGATTGCCATGTTCAGGCGATCGTAGTCCCAGGACTTGCGAATGTCGTCGTTCACGTCGAGCGTCTCGCCGGCGACGGAGACGAACTCCTTCGCGACGTGGTTGATCCGCTCGCTGCCGGTGAAGGCCGCACCCGCGAGCACGTGGGTCAGCTCGTGCTCGATGTTGCGGACGAACTCCATCGCGCCGACGTTCACGATGACGAGCTTGCGGTCTTCGTCGAAGCTCGTATTCGCACCCATCTCCATCATGCGCACGGACAGCGTCCAGCCGCGCAGATCCTCGTCCGCGATACCGAGCTTGCCGTAGGCGCGATCGGCCATGCCGCGGATGGCCATATCCGTGACGCCGTATTCGCCGTCGAACTGGTTCTCGAGCGTCACGCCGAGATGCGCGAGGATGTCGACGGTCGGGCTGGGTGCCGTTTCCGTGGGTGCACGGCGATCGGCCACCACGCGCTTCGTTGCCCCGAGGGGTCCGCTGGTCGGCGTGACGACGGACAGGACTCCCATCTGCTGGAGTTCGGCCTGGTCGGCCATGACGCGACCGTCGATGCTGCGGCTGTCGCTCTTGCGCACCTGGTCGAGGCAGACGCGCGACACGCCCGAGCTCATGGGCTCGTTCGCTCTGGCAAGCTCGGGGGACGAGTAGTCGCGTTCCGGCTTCCGGTCGTGCGTGATGAGGATGGCGACAGAGGCGCTCAGGACGGAGGAGGCGATGACGAAAAGAATGTCGCGATCCAGAAGGTTCGGCACGGTGTTCCTTTGTTCTCACGGGGATGTTGTCCGTGAGCCGCGAAGTTACCAGAAAAATGCTTATTCGTCAACTTATTTCACCTTAATCTCAATGGCGGATTTTTTCGCGTCGACGGTGACGGTGGCGGTTTCGGGAATGGTGCCGCTGACAATGGCGAGTGCGAGCGGATCGAGGACAAGCGTTTGGATGACACGCTTGAGCGGACGGGCGCCGTAGAGCGGATCGTAGCCTTTCTCCTCGAGCAGCCGTTTGGCACGGTCAGTAAATGTAAGCCCAATTTTTCGTTGCGCTTTGAGGCGACGTGAAACCTGTTCGAGTTGCAACTCGACGATGGCGCCGAGATGCTCGCGGTTGAGTGCGTGGAATACGATCGCGTCGTCGACTCGGTTGAGGAACTCGGGACGGAAATGCTCGCGCAGCATCTCGAGCACTTTGGCCTTGGCGACCTCTTCCTTCGTTGACTCCTCGGCGAACCCAATGCCTTTGCCGGTCGACAAAATGACATCGCTACCGATGTTGCTTGTCATGATGATGATGGTGTTCTTGAAGTTCACAACGCGCCCTTTCGCGTCGGTCAGACGTCCGTCGTCAAGAATTTGTAAAAGCATGTTGAAAACATCGGGATGCGCCTTTTCGATTTCGTCGAACAGGACAAGGGAGTAGGGGTGTTTGCGAATGCGCTCCGCAAGCTGTCCGCCTTCTTCGTAGCCGACGTAGCCCGGCGGCGAGCCGATGAATTTCGCGATGCTGTGCTTTTCCATGTACTCGCTCATGTCAAGACGAACGAGCGATTTTTCGTCGTTGAACATGAAGTCGGCGAGTGCTTTCGCGAGCTCGGTTTTACCGACGCCCGTGGGACCCAAGAAGATGAACGAACCAATCGGGCGCCTCTCCTCGCTGATGCCGGCACGCGAACGGCGCAAGGCGTTGCTCACGGCGGCGATCGCCTCGCTTTGGCCGACGACGCGCTTTTTGAGCTCGTCTTCCATGCGCGCGAGTTTTTGCATTTCGCCTTCGAGCATGCGCGAGACGGGAATGTGGGTCCAGCGAGCGACGACGTGAGCGATGTCCTCATCGGTGATGACTTCTTTCAGGAGCCCGCGTTCGGCTTGGAAGTGCTTGAGCTCCTCCTCGAGCTTCGCGAGCTCGGCGCGTTTCGCGGGGATGGTGCCGTAGCGAATTTCGGCCACGCGTTCGAGATTGCCGCGGCGCTCCTCATACTCGGCTTCATTCGTGAGCTTGTCGATGTCGGCCTTGGCCGTGCGAATGCTTGCGATGATGTTTTTCTCGTTCGTCCAGCGCAT
>CAYZRQ010000005.1:0-13398 GCA_964480895.1 uncultured Gammaproteobacteria bacterium
GTCAACGTAAATCTTTTTACCTTTGACGAGATACTGGGCGCAAATTTCGGCCAAGCGTCCCCAGGCGACGATGTTGTGATAGTCGGCCTGTTCCTTTTTCTGGCCGCTCGCGTCAGTATAGACGCGGTTCGTTGCGACCGCGAACGAACAGACGTTTTGGCCGCTGGTCGTTTTGCGCAATTCCGGGTCGCGCGTGAGGTTGCCAATGAGCATCGCTCGGTTCAAGGAAGCCGCCATAAGAAGAATGCTTGAGGTATTAGATATTCTTCATGATGTCGCTGTCGAGAATCTGATCGAGCTTGTCGTTAAGCTCTTCGGTCGACATACGCTTTTCCGGCTCGGCGGTGGCGCGCTCCTGGCGGGCCGGGCGCTCTTCGCGGTCGCCGGCGCGGCGGCCTTCGGGCGTGAGCGGCTGCTGGTACGCCGACATGCGGAACGTGAACGTCGGAATGCCCTCGGGGCGCACGACGATCATGTGGCGCAGCACTTCGTCAGCCAAACGGAGCGTTTGGTCGATTTTTTGCACCGCCTCCTGTACCGCTTCAATATAAAACAGAACGTACGTGCCGAACCTGACGTGCTTAATAGGATACGCCAGCTTGAGTTTCCCCAAATTTTGGGTCTTTTCGACCTTGGCGCCGCCTGTTTCAAGCAGCTTGGCGATGTTCTGCGCTGCGCCATCGACCTCGGTATCCGAGAATTTCGACGGAATGATCGCGAGAATTTCGTAGATCATAGCTTGGTCCCGTTGTTCGGGACGACCTCACGAGAGGCCTTGGACAAGAATTATGGGTCGGAGCGTAAACCAAAACGTTGCAAAGGTCAAGATTTTACGCTATCCTCGCCAAATCTATGCAATCCTTCGCCGTCCTCGGCAGTCATCCCGACCTCTCGCTCGCAGAAATCCGCGCCGTTACCGGCCTTACGCCATCGGCAACGTGCTATGCGATCGCGATTTTTGACGACGGCATGGAGGGCCACGATGCGCTCGTCGACCGCTTGGGCGGAACGCAAAAGCTTGGCATTATTATCGGCACGCTTCCGCGCCTCGACCACGACGAGCTGGCCGGTTTTCTTGCCGCTGATCTTCTCGGGAACGCTCCTGACGGAAAAATGACGTTCGGCGTGAGTGTTTACGGTTTTGGTGCCGCCGGCGCCCTCGAACCCGTGAAGACGCTCGTCGACCAGGTCGCCATTTCCATCAAACAACGCCTCAAAGACGCTGGTCGCAGCGCGCGCTACGTTCGTGCCAAGGAACTTGCGCTTGGTGCGCCGATCATTCTCGGCAATAACCTCATCACGAAAGGCGCCGAGTACGTGCTCCTGTTGGCCGATGGCCTTGTATGGGTCGGCAAAACGCTTGCCGTGCAGCCGTTCGACGATTGGTCACAGCGTGACTTCGGCCGTCCGCGGCGCAACGCCAAGCAAGGCATGCTCCCGCCAAAACTCGCACGCATGATGTTAAACCTCGCCGGCAACGTAGCTGGAAAAACCGTACTTGATCCGTTCTGCGGCTCGGGTACCGTGCTCATGGAAGCCGCGATGCTCAAAGCGGGCAAACTCATAGGCGGCGACATTGCCGATATGGCCGTTACCGACACCGAGGCAAATCTCGCGTGGCTGGCAACGCGCGACATCGACGTACCCGAATACGAACTTCATGTCTCACCGGCCGCGCTGCTCGCAACCAAGCTCACCGAGGCGGCGGTAGACGTTCTCGTCACCGAAACCTATCTCGGCCGACCGCGACGGGGCGAAGAAACCGCGCAAGACCTATCGTCGACGATCGACTATCTTACGAATTTATATCGCGAGAGTTTTGGCGGCCTGCGCCGAACGCTCACGAAAGACGCGGTGCTCGTCATTGCCGCGCCGGTGCATGAACATGAAGGGCGCGTCTACGAGATTCCCGTCGCCGAGGTGCTTGGGGGTGTGGGCTACGTCGAAGATCCTATCACCGACCAGCCGCTTCTCTACCGCCACGCTGGGCAGCTTGTTGGACGACGCATCCTGCGCTTCCGCGTCAAGGCTTGATTTTCTCGTCATTTTTGCTACGATACTTTCTCCGCCTTTCGCGGAGCTGCTTCCTGCAGTTTGGAGGTAACCTTGACCACTGTACCGTCAAAACCCGTTCTCTACGGCCGCTACCGTCTTCTGGTGCTCATCGGTCAAGGCGGCGTCGGCGATGTGTGGGCCGCAATCGACCAGGTCCTTGGCCGCAAGTGCGTCGTCAAGCGCATCAAACCCGAACTCGCGCAGCGCGCGAAGGTTGTGCAGCGGCTGAGAATCGAAGGTAAGGCGATGGCGAGCATTGACCACCCGAACATCGTCCAGATCTACGACGTGATGGACGACGAGAAGGACGGCCCGTCGCTCATCATGCAGCTCGTCAAAGGTGTGAGCATTGATGCCCTGCCGGCGCTTCCAGCGTTCGAGGCCTTGCGCATCGTTCGCGAGGCGCTCCGCGGCTTGGCTGCGGCGCACGAAGCCGGAATCGTCCACCGCGACATCAAGCCCGGCAACATCCTCATCGATCGCGAGCGACACGTGCGCGTCACCGACTTCGGCATCGCCAGGATGCCGGACCCTGGCGACCGCATGACGCGCGTGGAAGTGAAGATGGGGACCGAGGGCTACATGGCGCCCGAGCAGCGCAACGATGCCGCGAGCGCCGATGCGCGAGCGGACGTCTACGGCATGGGCGTGACGCTCTGGAACCTCGTGACGAGACGAGAGCCGCATGTCGACTTCTTCATCGCGGCGCATCAGGCGCACGAAAAGGTGTCCGATGGGGTTGCCGCGATCGTGGCACGCGCCACGGCATACAACCCGAACGATCGCTACACAACCGCCGATGCGATGCGCACGGCAATCGAGAACGAACTCGAAGCGACGCCGCGGGCGCTCGTGGCGTCACTGCCCGAGATTGCGTGGCTCACCGCGCTCGAGCGCGGCAGTCCGCGCTCGAATCCGACGTTCGACGAGTGCGACGATGCGCACGTACGCGATCCGCGCGGTACGTTGGTTGACGAGCCGCCGCCGTCCTGGCGTCGGTACGTCGGTATCATGGCCGTAGTGCTGGTTCTTGCACTTGCGGCGCTTGGGATGTGGTACGGGCTCGTTCCGGATCGTGTCGACAAAGAAGAGCTTGCCCAAAAGCCTACGACGATCGAGGAGAAGCCGCAGGTGGCGAGCAACGTCGAAACGCCGAAGGTGCCAAGCAAAATCGAAGCGCCAAAAGTCGTGATCGCTGTCGAACGGCCCAAGACATCGAAGAGCGCCGACGTTCACGTCAACGTCGATCCCAAGGTGAAAACACCAAAGGTGACGAGTCCGGTCGAGATACCAAGCACGGTCGTGGAGAAACTCGATCGCGTCGAACGTCTGGCCGGAAGCGACCTCACGGTCATCGCGACGGTCGTCGGCATGGACAACCCGCGCGTGCAAATTCGCTATCGCTCGATGGCGGGCGCATCGTGGAATACGGTAGCCATGGCGCCTTCCGCAGATGGTTACCGCGTGACGCTTTCGCTCACCGGTGAACTCGCCGCTGGGGTCGCCTACTACGTGGAGGCGGCGTCGGGAGACGTCGTTCTGCGAAGCGGTCGGCCGACCTCACCCCACATCGTCATGCGTCCCCCGTAGCTCGGCAAAGCCGAGCGAAGGGGGACGCTTTTGCTTTACAAAACAGCGAAAATCTGCTATCATTGTTCGTTCGATTCACCCCGGAGTTGCCAATGCTGTTCTTGCTGCTGTTCGCCTGCTCCGCTCCCATGTCGATCGATCGCGCGTGCATCGCGCCGATGCTCCCCGCAACTGACGGCGGGCACGAAACGTCACGCGAGACGGCGCAGCGTGTCGTCTCTACCACGGTATCGGTTGTCGTCACTGGCTACACGAGCACGGTTGGCGAGACCGACGCCACGCCATGCCTTGCCGCCGATCGCTCGAACATCTGCAAACGCCACGCGGCGGGCGAAGCGATCTGCGCCGCGAACGGCTATCCGTTCGGCACGCGGCTCGCGGTTGACAGCCTCGGCGTCTGCACGGTTGCCGATCGCACGCACCGTCGCTACGCCGAGCGCGTGGACTGGTACTTCGGCCGCGATCGCTCGGCTGCGAAGGCGTTTGGTAAACAACGTCTGCCCGTTACCGCGCTCCCCTAGTTTCTTCGGCGCCGCCCTTCCCCGGGTGGCGCCGTTTACTTTTTCTGTGGATAACTTTACTGCGCTTCAGGCGCAGTAAAGAAACTCAGTTTTGAGCATCCCGAGTTCGATGCATACGAGTCCAAAACACGAAATATCAGCCAATTGATAGTGTTGGGAAAGTACTTGCTCGACTTCTTGGATCCCATCGTGTTTCTGAAATCCTATCGGTTGAAGCGATTCAGATGCGACTAAATCATCGATCGTGGCATAGACTCGCAAAGCCGTAATCCTTCGTACAATGTGATCCCGTTCATCGGGACGCTTCACGAAGTCAATGTCATCGCCAACTTTTAGTTGCCGACGTTTTTCGTCGAGTAAACGCAATTCAACGGTTTTGGTTCCGTCAGCGATCATATTGAACGGCCGAGGATGAAGGCGCATGACGTACCGCATAGCGATCGCTAGACGCTCACCCGAAAATGGCAGACGTCACCATCGTGCATGACATAATCCTTGCCCTCGATGCGCAACTTGCCCTTGTCGCGGCTACCGCTTTCGCCGCCGCACGCCACAAAATCCTCGTACCCAATGACTTCGGCGCGGATAAAATGCTTTTCAAAATCGGAATGGATCTTCCCCGCCGCCTGCGGTGCCTTCATGCCGCGCTCAATCGTCCACGCACGCGTTTCTTTTTCGCCGGTCGTCAAAAAGGTAACGAGATTGAGAAGCTCGTAGCATTTTTTGATCACGCGATCGAGGCCGGACTGCGGCAAACCGAGCTCGGCTAAAAATACTTTTGCGTCAGCATCGGGAAGCCCGGCAAGTTCAGCTTCAATTTTGACGGAAATCGGAATCGCAAGCCGATTGGCGCCAAGCGGCGACGTCCATCCAGGGTCAGCGGCCGTTGCCTCGTCAACATTGACGATATAGAGGATCGGTTTTGCGGTCAGGAGCGACAGGCCACGCGCGAACATCGCCTCCTCGTCGGAAAGTACCACGCTACGCGCGAGCTTCCCGGCCGCAAGTGCCGTACGAATATGTTCAAGCGCCGATGCTTGAAGCGCAAGATCGGAATTTTTCCCCGCTTTCATCTTGTTCGTGATGCCGTCAAGCGTTTTTTCGACGACAACGAGGTCGGCCATCGCAAGTTCGAGCTCGATCACCTCGACATCGCGCACCGGATCGACGGTTCCATCGACGTGCGTCACGTTCGTGTCGACAAACGCCCGAACAACGTGGGCGATCATGTCAGTTTCGCGGATATTCGCCAAAAACTTGTTTCCGAGGCCTTCACCCTTGTGCGCGCCCTTCACAAGACCGGCGATGTCGACGAACTCAATGGCTGTCGGGACAACCTTGGCCGACGACGACATGGTCGCAAGTACGGAAACACGCTCATCGGGCACTTCGACGATGCCGACGTTGGGTTCTATCGTACAAAACGGAAAATTCGCACAGTCAACCTGTTTTTTGGTGAGCGCCGTAAAGAGTGTTGATTTTCCGACGTTGGGCAAGCCGACAATACCGACGTTCAGCATATGGCGGAAATTCTAGTCAAGAATTGACGAAAAGGCAATTATTCGCTACCGTGATAAGCTCCCCTAAGGGAGAAAACGCACACGGAGGAACCATGCGAACCGTTCTGTCTCTCGTCCTTTTCGCCTGTCCCTTGAGCGCCTCGGCTACGGTCACCGTGGTCAAGGCGCTCGACACGAACAAGCCCGTCACCGAGGCAACGCTCGCCGTCATCCTCGAGTGCTCGGTCGTTGACGCACACCCGAAGCTGCGATACGCCGGCCTCGAGGAATACGAACGCGAGGCAGCACGGTTCGCGAAGATCGCAAGTGCGAACTTCGATCACGTCGTCCACGTCCGCAATCCCACATCGTAGGAGCTCGCCGCGGCGCTTCCCGGCCTTGTGCCCGAGGCGGGTACCTACAAGATGGGCGTCCTCGTCGTGGCCGCGGCCGGTTTCGGCAGCGAGCACGGCATCGACGGACTCATGTGCCGTGATTTCAACACGGCGGATTCGTCATCGCCCGACGCCGCCTTCCCGTTCGAGGGAACACTCACGCACTGGCTGCCGCTGCGCCAAATGATGTTCGCGGCAACTGACGCGACGCTCGTGATCTTCGACACCTCGCCGCCCGTGGGCTCGCTCCTCGACCTACCGCAAGGCATTGGGGCGGTTGGCCCGAGTGCTGACGACTGGCGCGATGAGCACAGCTACGCCGTGAGCGCCGCAGGCCCCGGCAAGAACGGCAAGGTCGGACTCGTGCGGGCGTGGAATACGGTGCTCGAGGATGCGGAGGGTTCGCTCACCGTGCGAGCGCTGCGTCAGAAGCTGCGCGTCGCGGCAGCCACGATCGACGGTTCGATCGTTGCGTACGACGTGGCAACGGGACGCTTCGCAACCGACGAGGACCAGAGCGTTTTCGGCATCGTGCCTGCGCCCGCACCACCGACTCGCGAAGTGACGCTCCCGACGACCGAGGCGAAGCGCCCGCCGATCGCGCCCATCGTGTCCTTCGGGGTTGGCGCGGCCTGTCTCGTCGGCGGTGGCATCATGGCCGCAAATGCCAACGCGATGTACACGGCCGCGCTCGCCGATCCGTCGTCCTACGAAGGACAGACCTACGCGGACGTGGTCGCACAGTACGACACGAATCGCTACGGCGCGCTTGCGCTCGGCGCATGCGGCGCGGTGGGCGTGGGCCTCGGTGCCACGATCCTCCTCACCGGAGGCGCGAACGCAAACGTGAGCCTGGCGCCACTCGGCATCGGGCTCTCGGGCAACTGGTAAGGCTTGCCACAACGTCAACCCCGCACCTTTCCGACAGGAAAGGTGTGGGGCTTTTGTTCAATATCGATCCGGACATAATAGGGACGATCGTCGCTACTGTGTCCGAGGATTACGTTGTTTATTCCGGAAGTACACCAGTTTCTGCGTCGTCCTCAAGCGGCTCGGGGATCGGTTCTGGCGCCAGAAGCCCCGCCTCGAGCTCGGCGATGCGGCTCGCGACCGCCGCATTGTCGGGATTGAGTTCACGCACGACGCCAAGCGCCGCAAGCGCACCCATGATGTCGTCTTCCTGCTCGAGAATCGTTGCCAAGTACCAATGCGCGTTCGCGTAGTTAGGCGCAATGCTAATCACGCGCTCGAGTTCAGCCTTTGCAAGCGCATGCTTCCCCTGGCGAAGGTACAACAGCGCAAGCTGCATACCTACACCCACGTCCGACGGATTTGTCGCACGCACAAGCTCCATCGTACGCACCGCCTCGGACAGCTCCCCCTTTCGCTCGTGAACAAACGCCAAGTAATACAGCGCGTTCGCGTCTTCCGGCCGAAGCGTCGTCGCTGTCTTGAGGCTAACCTCGGCTAGCGCGAGCGCATCGTCGTATTTAAACCGCGCTGAATCGGCAAGCAAAGCATCGTCGGCGTCGAACAATGGCGCAAGCAGATCGGCGCGAACAAGATACGCACGAGCGAGGTCGACGTAATGCGACGGATTCGCCGGCTCGAGCGTGATTGCGGTTTCGTAGGCCGTAATAGCAAACGCGTCGGCATCGGGCACGACCGGTGCAACTTCGCGGTAGATGTCGCCGCGCAACGACCAATTAACGACATTCGCGCTCCCGAGTTCGGTAGCGCGTCCGGCCGCAGTGATCGCGCTTGCGATAAGCGACCGCACGAACGTCGGGTCGGCCGCGTCGTCACCGATCACGTCAGCGGTTTTGTGCAAAAGTGCGCTCCCGAGATTGCGGAAATAGACGTCGCTCCAGCGGTTCGTTGTTGCCGCGCGGTCGAGGTACGCAATAATCTCGTCGATATCACCACCCTGGCGGTCGGCAGCAACGGCGCGCGCATAGGCGATTTCGGCACGATAGCGCGACACGGTAACAAATAACGTCGTGAGCATCCCCACGGCCGCGAGCACAAACGCAAATGCGGCGACAAGACCGGCGCGCGGCGAACGAACAAACGCGAATTCACGCGCCACTGGCAGCACGTGTGCAGCAAGCACTGCGGAAAGCGTCCAAAACAGCATGGCGAGCGTCATGTTCGACGGATACATCGTCATGGCGATGACGAGCACGCACCACGCAGCAAACGGCGCGTACGTCAGCTTCCACTCTGCATGGTTACGTTCGCGAACAAGTCGGGTAACGGCCAATACGCCGAGCAGTACCACGAACGCCAAGAAAAATACGGTCGGCACAATGCCGAAGGTACCGAGCATGGTGACGATATGCGATGCGCCGCGATCAAAACGCACATCCCAAAATGATGTCTGACTAATTTCCGGCGCATGGAACTTGGCGTAGGCATACGTGAATGTGCCCGGACCCGAACCGAACAGGTACGACGTGTCCCCCATTCCCTTTGTGGCGATCTCCCACGTCGCACTCGCCGTCGGCGCTACTTCGGGCGCATACGGGCTCTGAATAACCGTCGGGAAAAAGACGAACATGAGCGACACAACGAACATGAGCATGGGCAACACAAACCGTCCGGGATGCGGGAACGCCGACGCTCGCGTCAGCGCAAAGGTCATAAGCACAAGCGCACCAACCATAGCCGCCACCCACAGCACCGTGTAATCAAGCGCAAGCAGCACGGCGATCGCGAGCAGGGTAATGAGAATAATGACCGCACGCGCCACCATGCCCCAAACACCCACTGGCAGCACATCGTCGTCGTCATCACCGTGCGCAAGCCACAACCCGCACCCAAGCGTTGCGATGGTGACGAGAAAGAGGCCGAACGCATTAGGTGTCCCGATAGTATTCACCGCGTACGAAGCCATGGCCTCGCCCAAAAATGGCAATGCTCCAAGCACCGCGACAATAGCCGAAACGATGAGGAGCCAGAACCAGAGCCGCCGCTGTGCACCCGCTGGCGCAAATAGATGAGCGCCGAGCACGAATACGCCGCCCTGCATGAGGAGCGTCAATACACTTGTGTACTCCTGTGTTCCTTGACCGACGAGGCTGGTGTACGGCGCAACCGACAGCGCGGCGCTCACGAGACTCGCGAGAAGAAACCCGACGAGCGGCGCATACAGCCACGACGCCCGAAATGTGGCCGCGCGCGTGAGCAGCATTGCGCCAAGCCACATCACCGCCGCGGCGATGATCGCAACGATGGCGAGCGTTTGTTTGTTGATATCAAGCGCGTCAACCGTCCACGGGAAGACGACAAGCGGCGTAACGACGAGTGCGGCGGTCAACAGGCCGCGCGAACATTGGACAAGAATACGGCTGGCGGCAGGATGCATAAGCGAAAGGCAAGCAACGGACAGGCATCAAGAGATAACGAAACAGCACGCGCTGACGCAAAGATTATAGCGTTGGCTCAACAGGCTCGAGAAGTGGCTCGGGTTCATCGGGAACGTGAGGGACGGGTTCGGACGTGGGTTCAGATACGGGCTCGGCCGAAGTTTCAGTCACCGGCCCAAGGGCGATGGGCTCGACAACAGTCTCATCAGGCGTTTCGCTTATCAGTGCGGCGGGAGATTCGGCTTCGAGCTCATCGGGCGGCGCTACAACAGGATCAGCGGCAGGATCAGCGGCAGGTTCAACGTCAGGTACGGCTTCGGTCTCGTCAACACTATCCTTCTCATCGGTCTCGATTGCCGTCATCGCCTCAATCGCTTGCGCCTCGTAATCCTTGTGCACCGCAATCACGAGCCAGTCGACGCTTACGCCATCGGTCGCGCCACTGGCCTCGCGGATCATGAAGCCTTGCGGCGTGCGCTCGGACACGTACAGCGTTCCCGTCGCGGCGTATGGCGTGAGAAGGACGCGATATGGCGCAAGTACGGCGATGATATCGTTGAATTGCGGATCGATCTGCTCAAAAGCGATAACCGCGTGGCCGTCCTCTAGCGTTGCCGTGCCCGAAAGTTCGACCGTCATCTGTCGCGAGAGCGCCGGCGACGTTTCTACGTCTTCGCCTTGATGCGAGCGGATGAGCTCGACGACACGGCCGCGCGTGACGATATCGCCGTCTTCTTCAATTCGCCACGTGGTCCCCATGCTCATGAGCGAGCCGACCGACAAAATGCTTCCGCCGCCCAAATTGAGCGAGTTCGCGATATCAAAATTTGCAATTGACGACGCGAGGCCGGAAACCGCGTTGTTCGCGGCCGGTGCTTCGTCGGCAGGGCCGCCGTCGTAGTAAGAGACGTTCACGAACGCAACAATGCTGCCGGCCGTTCCCGAGAACGCTTCGGTTGCGTAACCGATGATCGGCCCCGGTTCGGTTGCCTTCATGGCATATCCCGGGCGGCTTGACGTGGTAAGCGGATCGCCGATGCCAATGGAGCCGTTCTCGTCGACAACGTACGTTGGAACGCGGCCGGCAAGCGCTACCGGGTACGAACCCGAACGATTTTCTCCGGCCAAAAATCCCGGTCGCGTCGACACGACGCCGGCGATGCGCCGATCGTACGGCACCGCGGACGAGCGTGCGACGTGTTCCTTCGCCTCGCCGAATACCACAACCTCGCCGGGCGACAAGAGATCGGCCGACGGGAACATTTCGGCAAAGTCGTATGAGCCCGTTGCCCAGCCCGAGGCGTTCGTGCGCATGAAATCACCGCCGCCGCCCAGAGAACCATCGTAGTAAATATAGCGGTTCGTTTGCGCGATGCCGCGATCCGACGGGAAAAACTTACCGCTCACCCCAAGATCGCCATCATCGTTGATGTACGCCGCCGCAACGCCATCCGTGTTGCGAATAACCAGTCGATAGTCGTCCGCACTCGTTACGTCGGTTGCCAGGCTCATCTGGCGCAGGGCAGTAGCACCGCCCGTCCACGCCGAGCCGCGCAGCGCAAGCGCCGTCGAGCCAACGCCCGGCGTTCCCGCGTTCGCTGCACCAAGCGATGCGAGCGCAACGTCGTCCGACGCCACTATCGCGCCGCCGTCGCTCGTGAGCACGTCGCCGCCATACCATTGCGGCTGAACAAGCACCTTGATGGTGCCCGTGCCCGATGCAAGCGACGAGAGCGCAAAACCCACAACCTGTACCGGCCCCTTCGCCTTGGCGCCATAGCCTGCGAGCGTATTTGACGACGAGATCGGGTCGCCGATGGCAATCGCGCCCTCGGCGGCTGTAACTTTGGTATCAACCTGACCAACCATACCAACAAGCGCGTAGTTCGGATTTGTTTCAAGATTGATGCCCGCGGCAGGCACCGGACTTGCCACGAACGCGGCCGATGTCGATGTAACGCCAACAACCGCATGATTCCCCGCCTCGCACTTCTTGACACCGTTTGGCGTCAGCGCGTCGCGGCACACAACCTCGTGATCGCCGAGTGTCATGTCGGCGGTTGTGAAAAATTCGGCGTAGTCGACGCCCGTGCCCGTGTACGCACCGTCAGCACGCGTTTCACCGTCGAGTTCAACGACCCATTCGACGTCGGCCGTACCGTCGGCATCGCTACGCACGAGGATAACGTCATCGTTTCCGCCTGCGGCCTCGTTCACGTCGATGACAAGCGCCTGGTTGCCGGTTGTCGTTCCGGCTGAGCGGTCGTCGACCGTGTCTTGCGTGATATACAAAGCGATCGAGTTGCCCAAACCGAGGTTCTGGATTTGCAGCGCCTTCGCGTCGGTCGTCGCATTATTGTTGTTCTGGGCGATCGACACGAGTGTGCCGTCAAAATCCGCAGCGCTATCTGGGCGGCTGATCACCATGCCATTGCCGGACGTTAAACCGGTGTAGGAAAAATCTGTTGCTGTTATTGTCGTTGCACCGGACGAAAACGAAAGAATATCACCCGCACCACCGTCGCCAAGGTACGTCGATCCGTCGATCTCAAGTTCATTCACAACGTAAAGATCACCCGCGCCGCTTGCGGCCGTTGGCGCGTTCGCGGTCGTATCGTCATCTATTTGCACGCTCGCGCTGCCGAAATAACCGGCGTAGTTCGCCGTGGCGCCGCCGCTTGCAAGCGCGTACAAGCCGTAACGCGTCGCGCCAGCCGTCGTGTTTTGGAAGCGTCCGGCATAGGCATTCGTCAGCGTACCGGCGCTTGTCGTTACCTCGCCAAAAACACCGCTTGCGCTCGACAGTGTTCCGGTCGATGCGTTGATAAAACCATGAACACCATACGCTTCAGCGACCGTTGTTGCTTCGGCGCCGTGCGCATATTCCGCGTCTAAACCGGTGAGGTAACCGCCCGCACCCACAAGCGATGCATTCGTCGACGAATTCGTGAGACGCGCCAGAAATCCGTAGCCGCGCGTGATCGTCGCGGTAGTGCCGCTCACCGTGAGCGTGCTTTTGCCGGCGGAGACATAGTGATTCGTGGTTGTGCCTTCGATCGCGCTGTAGCCCGCGTCGCCGGCGAACGCGTACATGTTGATGGTGTTAAGGTTGTTCCCACTTGTTCCCGAGAACGTCGATGACGTCGAGAAGTTGATGTTTGTTGCGCCGTCGGCCGTTGGCAGCGTGCCGAGACCGGTATGCGCAACGTCGCCGCCGCTGAACTCGAAGAGGTCGGCGTCGGTATACGCGATGCTTCCGGAGTCCGATGCATCGGATGCGTAAAACGTTAGCGTTGGCGCGTTCGTGTCGTTGGCACCGTCGCCAATGCGTACGGTGTTTGTGCTTTCGTCAACCGAAAACGGCGACACAAGCGACGAACCGCCGACGATAAAATCGCCAAGCAACGACGTATCGCCTTCCCCGTCCACCATGAAGCGCGATGCTCCGCTCACCGCAACGCCAAGCAGCACCTCGTTCGCCGCAACAACGCCCGTCGCCGGGTTGATGTACAGCGCGCCGTCAGCGACCGTTGCACCCTGCGGGCTACCGGTAAGCTGCAAATTACCGTTCGTGTCGAGGACGAGCGCGAGCGCCGACGTGCCGCCGGCTTGCGTGCTCGAAAAGCCGTCGATGGTGTCGGCGTTCAAGGCGTAGGGAGCTGCAACGATTTGCTTGCGCGGCGTGAGTGTTTCGCCACCGATCGTCACCTGGAGAAAAATGGTCGCATTGTCGGAGAAAATGCTGTCGCCGATCGCCGCGTACGGCGTTGACGCTCCGGTATCACCGAGATTTTCGGTAAAGAGACCGTCAGACAGCGTCACGGTACGCGCCGTTGCCGTTGCGCACGAGGCTGACGAGTTCGACCACACGCACGAGCCGCCGGTAACCGCTGTGTAGAGCTCAAAAATCATCGAGGCCGAAGCATCGGTGAGCGGTACGCCATTGCTGTTGAGCAATCGCCCTTGGTAC
>CAYZRQ010000006.1:0-9338 GCA_964480895.1 uncultured Gammaproteobacteria bacterium
GATCCCCGCCGCAAGTCCAAAGCCCGATGCCCCCGCCATTCGCACAATCCCGAAGCTTCCCCCGGCTCGCGCACGACGTGGCCGACCGCGAAAAATCGTGACAAACCCGAAAATGGATGTGTAACACACGGCGGCCGACACGCTCGGCCGTCCCTGTCACTCATTCATAACCTCGGCTTGGAACAGTGAGCACTTGATCCTCACGGATCGAGGACTTGTGTTTCGGGCCGACATCACTATGGAAACGAAACGTTTCTCAACCGAGTTCGGCGGAAAGCCGCTCATCATCGAGACCGGCCGCTTCGCTGCCGCGGCAAACGGCAGCTGCACGGTGCAATACGGCAATACCGTTGTTCTCGCAACCGCGGTCATGTCCAAGGACGTACGTCCGGGGTTGGGATTCTTCCCGCTCATGGTCGACTTCGAGGAAAAGCTTTACGCCGCCGGCCGCATCAAAGGCTCGCGCTTCATCAAGCGCGAGGGCCGACCGACCGACGAGGCTGTACTCAACGCCCGTTTCATCGACCGCGCTATTCGTCCGCTCTTTGATCAGCGCATCGAAAATGATGTGCAGGTTATCGTGACCGTGCTCGCTTTCGACAGCGAAAACGACGCTGATATCCCCGGACTCATCGCCGCATCCTGCGCACTGCACATCTCCGACATCCCATGGAACGGCCCTATCGCCGCCGCCCGCGTGAACCTCGTCGATGGTGCCATGATGCTTAACGGCACGTACGCACAGCGCCAAACGAGCGCATTTGATGTTGACGTGGCCGGCACGCCCGACAAGCTCCTCATGATGGAGGCGGGCGCGAAAGAAACACCGGAAGCTACCATTCTCGACGCTATTACCTTTGGTCAAGCGCAATTGGCATCGGCGATCGGCCTCATCAACGAGGTCCGCGCTGCCGTTGGCAAAGCGAAAAAAGATCTTTTGACACCCAAAACCGACGACGCCCGGGCGCGCATCGCCCATCGCGCCACGCTTCAAGCGCACGCAACCGACCTCCTCAAGCCGCTCATCGCATCGCTTTTCTTTGACGTGCCCAAGGCCACAAAAACAGAACGCGCGCTTGCTAAAGACGAGCTCAAAGTACGTCTCACCACTGCACTGACGTCGGAAGGAGCGAGCGATGATGACGTAAAAATCGCTCTCGGCATCATCCCCGACGTTATCGACACCGAGGTTTCACGCATGATCCTCGACGAAGGGCGGCGCGTGGACGGCCGCGCCATCGACGAGATCCGTCCGCTCTTTTCCGAGGTCGCCGTTCTCCCGTGCGTGCACGGTAGCGGACATTTCATGCGCGGCGAAACGCAAGTACTCTCGGTATGCACGCTCGGCGCGCCTGGCGACAAACAAACGCTCGACGGCATGGAACTTGTTGGCGAAAAACGCTTCATGCACCACTACAACTTCCCGCCGTTCTCGGTGGGTGAAGCCAAACCGCTCCGCGGTGCGGGACGACGCGAGATCGGCCACGGTGCGCTCGCCGAAAAAGCGCTTGCAGTCATGATTCCCGATGCGGAGACCTTTCCGTATTCGATTCGCGTTGTTTCCGAGGTTCTCGGCAGTAATGGTTCGAGCTCGATGGCCTCGACGTGCGGCACAACACTCGCACTCATGGATGCCGGCGTGCCGATCGCGAATCCGGTCGCGGGCATTGCCATGGGGCTCGCAAGTGATGGCAAGCGCTACCGCGTCATCACCGATCTTCAAGATCTTGAAGATGGTGAAGGTGGCATGGACTTCAAGATTACCGGTACAAGCCGCGGTATCACCGCCATTCAGCTCGACACAAAAACTGATGGCTTGCCGCGCGAAGTAGTTGTTGAAACCATTGGCAAAGCGCGCGAAGCACGGCTGAAAATTCTCGATGTCATGCACGCAGCCATCGCCGAGCCGCGTGCAGAGCTCGCTCCAACGGCACCGCGCATCCTCAAGCTGCGCATCAATCCCGACAGAATTCGCGATGTCATTGGCTCGGGTGGCAAGGTGATTAACGAAATTATTGCCAAAACCGGCGTTACCGCAATCGACATCGAACAGGACGGTCTCGTCATGATTACCGCAGTGAATCAAGCGAGCGGTCAGGCTGCCTACGACTGGGTCTACAACCTTACGCGCGACATTACGGTTGGCGAGGTGTTCGAAGGTGAAGTCGTACGACTCATGGAGTTCGGTGCGTTCGTGCAGGTACTCCCCGGCAAAGATGGCCTTGTGCACATTTCCGAGCTGGCGCCGTGGCGCGTTGAAAAAGTGACCGATATCGTCAATCTCGGAAACAAAGTACACGTCAAAGTTATTGAGATCGACGAAAAGGGGCGCGTGAACCTCTCGATGAAACAGGCCGAAGGCAACGTTTACACCGATGAAATGCGCGCAAAAGCTCAACAGCACGCGCCGTCTTCAGGAGGAAACGGTGCGCGCCGGCCGCGTCGCGAATAACCCATGACGGAGGCGCCCATCAATATTCCGCTTACCGACGCCCGCCAACCCTCTTGGCGGGTGGCTCGGTTTTGTATGGTCGTTGCGTCAGTTATTGCTACCGGGTGGCTGCTTGCGTTCGCGCCTCGCCTCGTTGCGGCTATTGATGTCGTCCCGGAACGCTTCACGGTTCTGGTACGCATCGAAAAAACGCCGGCCACGCTCGCGCTTGCCGCGGGGCCATTCCGTCAAGCATCCGTTGTCGATGGCGCACCGTGGAACATAGCCCAGGCACTCACCATGGTTGAACGCGAGCTCATGCTCGCCAATGTCGACGGCGTATGGATTGCGTTCTTTGATCGCACGTTCACCGAAGAGGAAACACGCACAGCTGCAGCATTTGGACTGATAACAACAAACGGGGACGGTTGGACGGCGCTCGGACGCGCATCTATTGACGGGCTGACTGATGCACCAAGTCATTTTGCGCTCGGGCTCCTGCGATCAAACGCAATCGGCATTGCCGAGGATACCGCTGGAGCTCGAACGACATTACGTTACAACACGCGACACAAGGCGATTATCGCCGATAATCTGTCGGTGCTCGATCGTCCAACGGGAAGCCTATCGACAACAGGTGACGATGTCCTTGTTGCGGCGGCCATTCCTCCGAATGCTCTCGGAGCCCTACCCATTCCCCTAACGCTGCCGGGCCTTACGATGCTCCTCGAAGATATGGCGGCGTTCGGCGGCAGCTTGATCGTGGGGAATGACGAGACGGGCTTGCGTTACTCGCTCGCCGTCCCCCACGGAGGCGAGGGCGTTCGGTCAGCCGAGGAGCTCGGGCTTGTCGGACGGGAGTTTGTCCTGACTAGGGTGGCCAAAACGAGGACGACGTTCCTTCCCGATGCGACACCCTATGCCGAAATTCGTGCCAGTGCTTCAACCACCGATGTCCGCGAAGAAGATGGTTTCCTTTTTGTCGACGTCACCACACTCGAAGACACGGTTCGTATCGTCAGCGGCCCACAAATGCTCACCATATCCAACGATTCAGTAGCTGAAACCCCCGTTGTGACGTCAATTCGCATCTGTGGGGCACCTTCATTCGCCTTTCTTCGACCACAGATGATCCGTGGGCTCATCGGAACCTCGGTCAGCTATCAGCCGGCAACACCAACAAGCCCCCTCTTGCAGAGCGCGTCACTCGGCCAACGCCGTCACGAGCTCCGGCTTTGCTGGGATTAGGTTGGCCTGTGGATAAGTAGACCACTTCTAAGAAGTAGTGCGGTTATCCACAAGCAAAAGTTATCCACAAAAGTATTTTGCTCCTGCAATCATTGGCTCATTTGCTGCTTCCATTTAGTGTTCAACAAACGTATACTCAAGACGTAACCTGCTCCTTCTACAATCCCGTCTCCCAGAAATGGGAATGACTTAGGGGAAGTTTTCCGAAGACCCCACAACATCTTCGGGAAACACCTCACTGCTTTACGCGACTTTCCAAAGCACTGGGCGAACTTGCTGCGTCAACGGAATGTACTCGGCACGCAAGGAACCCAAGGAGGGTAGAGCAGGTCAGCAAGGACTGACGGTGCTTTCCGGTGTCTGTGCGGTGTTGAGTTGTTTTGTGCACGCCTGTGGACGCAACAACCCAACGCCACACCCAGGCATCATGGCCGGCCAGTACCACAAGGGCGAGATACCGGGGTGAAGTCGTTCAGACGCCCGGCAACATCGCCCTTGTTCTTTTTGTTTTATTTCACTATACTTTCTTAGACCACTCCCCATCATCCCAACCGTATGAACACCGCATTTTTCGCAGAGATGGAACGTGCCCTTGTGGCCGAACTGTCAAAACTCCAAAATGAATTGGCGCATTTATCCTCGGGAAGCTCGCATGGAAATGCGTTTGACGCCGATTACGATAATCTTGGCGATAAGGAAGATGAAAGCGCGGAGAAAGTCGCTGGTTTAAGCGATGCGCTCTCACTCGAAAGCGAACTTATGACCGCGTTGCGCGATGTGGAGAGTGCGCTCGCAGCAATGAAGGCTGGGACATATGGCGTCTGTAAATACTGCAAAATCGAAATTTCCGAGGACCGCCTGCGCGCCCGCCCCACATCAACCTCCTGCGTTGCTTGCAAAAAAACTCTGACCCAAGAAATGTAATGTGACGACGCGTTCGCTTGCGGTCGTTGCCGTCGGCCTCGTTGCGAGCGTTGTCGACGGAGTGACGAAATGGTTCGTTCAAGATGCATCGACCGCGGCTCCCGACGCCTTTTTCGGCATCGCGCTCCACCGCAATCCCGGCATCCTTTTTGACATCCCTGTCCCTATCGTTATTCTTGCGCCGCTCTCTGTCGTCATCATCGTCGCTCTCGCGGTGATGGGGATGCGCACGCAGCACGACCTCGCTCGCGCCGGAGCCGCAATCGCGATCTTTGGCGCTATCGGCAACCTGGTTGATCGCATCATCAACGGTTTTACGACCGATTATCTCATCGTTGCACAGATGTCGGCCATCAATGTGGCAGATATCCTCATCCTCGTTGGCATCGGGCTTTTTGTTGCGTATACTCGAGCCAACCCCAGCGCGTAGGCTCTTATTCAGACTCCCCATACATATTCGTATGGGATCTGCACGTATTCACTCAGCGGCGATTGTCGGGCTCCGGGCTCTCCCGATAACCGTCGAGGTTGCTATTTCGTCAGGCTTACCAAAGTTCCTTGTCGTCGGCCTTCCCGACGCCGCGGTGAGCGAGTCGCGGGAACGCGTTCGCTCGGCGATCAAACACTGCGGATTCGCGTTTCCGCGAACGCACGTTACCGTGAACCTCGCCCCTGCCGATATCCGCAAACAAGGACCGTGCTACGACCTCGCCATCGCGCTTGGCATACTTTGCGCTCAGGGCGCGCTCGTGCACGGCGAACTTTTCGAGGATGTGCTTGTTTTAGGCGAGCTCGGCCTTGATGGAACGATTCGTCCGGTACGCGGAACATTGCTTGCGGCGCAACGGGCGCGCGCCGATGGACAACGTATTTTTGTGCCACGCAGCAACGTCGACGAGGCGCGATTAGTCGACGGATTGTCGATAGCTTCCGACGATTCGCTTCATGATTTGCTCGCCACGGTTGAGCAAGGAGCGCTTCCCGAGGCCGAGGGAACTCTGACCGAACCCGCAACGTCTTCGCCGCTCCACTGCACGGATATGCGCGATATCCGTGGACAATCGCACGCAAAGCGCGGCCTCGAGATTGCCGCGGCCGGCGGACACAATGCGCTCCTCATCGGACCGCCGGGCAGCGGGAAAACGCTACTCGCGCGCGCAATGCCCGGCATTCTTCCACCGCTTACCAAAGATGAAGCGCTCGAGATCACCGGCATTCATTCGGTCGCCGGAACCATCAGTGACGTGCGCGCGCTCCAAACCGACCGCCCGTTCCGTTCGCCCCATCACAGCGCAAGCGGCGTGGCGCTCATTGGCGGGGGAACGATGCCGAGGCCGGGCGAAGTATCACTCGCGCATCGCGGCGTACTCTTTCTCGACGAGTTTCCCGAGTTCTCGCGTGCGGTTCTTGAAAATCTTCGCCAACCGCTTGAAGACGGCGTCGTAACCATCTCGCGCGCTGCCGGTGTTGGACAGTTTCCCGCGCGGTTTATGCTTGTTGCGGCCATGAACCCCTGCCCGTGCGGCCACTTCGGCGACGCAGGAAAAACGTGCAGTTGCACACCCGGCGCAATACAAAAATATCAGCAACGCATTTCCGGTCCCCTGCTCGATCGCCTCGATCTCGTTATCGACGTGCCGCGCGTGCCCACGGAACTCCTCACGCACCCCGAACCCTCGGAATCATCGACGTCGATCCAGCGCCGTGTCGCCGAAGCGCGTGACCGCCAGTCAAGTCGCTACGCAAAGGACGGTGCGCTTCTCAACAGCGAACTTCACGCGGGCAACCTCCGTGATGCGTGCATCCTTACCCCCGAAGCCGAGGCACTGCTGCGCCAAGCCTCTGAACGGCTCCGGCTCTCCGCCCGCGCCTTCACGCGCCTCCTCAAAGTCGCACGAACGATCGCCGATCTCGACCAGGCATCCGACATCACGAACACCCACCTTGCCGAAGCGCTCATGTTTCGTCAGCAACACGTTCTTGCGTAAACGAAAATGAGGCCCTGACGGCCTCATATTCGCTAGCGGATATATTCGAGCGGATTCTTGAATCGTCCATTACCAACGACTTCAAAATGCAGGTGCGTACCCGACGAGTTTCCCGTTGATCCGCACCGACCGAGTGGCGTTCCCGTTGTCACCGTTTGACCCGATGCAACATAAAGCGAGTAGAAGTGGCCGTATCGGGTAACAAGGCCGTTGCCGTGGTTGATTTCGACGGTAATGCCGTAACCGCCCTTCCAACCGGCGTATTGGACGACGCCGTCGGCAGCGGCGTAATTATCGTTTGTCGACGTTCCGTTATTGTGACCGTCGCAATCAATATCAACGCCGGTATGGTACCAGCTAAGTCCGCGAACGATATAGTGCCCGTCGGTCGGCCAAAGCATCCGTGCACCGGTCGAAGCCGGGGCATTTGACGTGGTGGGTGGTGCCGAGAAGATGCTAATAACCGACGTGGGACGTGAGACCGGAGCCGGAGCCTGCATCTCGCCGCCCGGCACAACGAGTTTTGCACCGATCGAAAGCGCACCATCGGCATCGAGAACGTTGTAGTTTACGATCTCGTCTTGGGAAACGCCATACTTGACGGCAATTTTACTCACCGTGTCACCACTCTTCACCGTGTGGAGCACACCTGATGTCGGTAAAATCGTGAGCGTCGCCCCCGGTTTGAGTACCGAACGTACACTCAAATTATTCGCCCAAAGGAGCGTGTTGATGGAAACACCATACGCAGCAGCAATCGTCGAAATGGTGTCGCCGGCTTCAACAACGTACGTCTCAATCGTATCGCGCGGCGCGGTGCTCGCGGCCGACGAGGTCATGAGTGGTACTGCAAGCGAGCCGCCGCCGGTAAACGACGACGATCCAAGAACTACCTCGCGCGTGTCCGTGGTACCGCTGCCAGCAAGGCCAGTGTCGACGTAGGACGATGATGCCACGGCGTTCGTTGCAAATTCTTCAATGTACGGAGTTTCTTGCTGCGTGATGATGCTGTAAAGTAAACTCTTGTTGAACGCATCGATCGTTTCAGCGCGTACGCTGGTCATTTGAAGATTGACGATGCCCGTGGCCGCCACAATGCACACCATGGCCACGTGAAGGGCATAGCGGTTCGTCAACATGAACATCACTTTGTTTTTCGCAGGCCGGTACCAATGGCCGAAGCGTCGGCGTAGGCTATACCCAAGCTGATAAAACGGGATAACAACACCCCCAAGCATGAGGCGGCCGAGGGGGCGCGAGAAAACTGAAAACCGGCGGACGCCCGTGGCGACCGCGGATTTAAGGGACAAGAGCGCGCGGACGCCCGCAAGACCAACGCGCACAGCGAATTGGCAGAGTTCGGCTTTGGTCACAATCGAGACTCGAGTATACCTCGAGCCACCCGCACGGGCAAGGAAAAGACGAAAAATAGTAGGAAGACTAGCCAAAACTCTTGACGCCGATCACCATCCTGGTACACTCGTAAAACTTCAACTGTTGTTCGTATGCCTCACACCCTTGAACGTTTGCCTGAGAACAAGGTGAAATTCATCATTACCGTACCCGTGGAACAGGTCGCCGCCGCCATGGCGACCGCGGCCGAAGTTATGGCCGAACATGCCGATATTCCTGGCTTTCGTCCGGGCAAGGCGTCCTATGACGTCGTAAAGCAGCGGTTCGGTGAGATGAAAATTCTCGAGGAGGCTGCAGAAGACCTTATCCGAGCGTCGTTTGTCTCGGCAATGATCGACGAGGACCTCGATACCATCGGCCAGCCCTTTTTCACGATGGAAAAGATGGCACCGGGCAACGATCTCGTCTACAACGCCGAAATTGCACTCATGCCTGCGGTCACAAAACTTGCGGACTACACCAAACTCGTTGTCCCAAGCGTATCGATCGAGCCGAGTGCGGAGCTCGTTGAGGGTGCCAAGCGCGATCTTGCGCGCATGCAGACCAGGGAAACGCGTTCGCTCGCCGGCCACAAGCTTGCCAAGGGCGACAAGGCGGTCGTCAGCCTCGCCATGGAGCACGAGGGCGTGCGGCTTGAGGGCGGGGAAGCCCAGAACCACGGCGTCTACACAAACGAACCCTATTACATCGCTGGTTTTGTCGAGAACATTCTCGGCATGGGAGAGGGTGACGAAAAGAGATTCGCACTCACATTCCCGAGTGATCACTATCAGAAGCACGTCGCCGGCAAAGACGTTGACTTCACAGTCAAACTTCAAGAAATTTTCATGCTCGACACACCGGCCATTGACGACGCATTCGCGAAAACGCTCGGGTTCGACTCTACCGCGGCACTCGAGACAAAACTTCACGAAAACCTCCGCACGGAAAACATCACCGAGGAGTCCCGACGACAGGAAAAAGCCGTATTCGATCTTCTTTCCGAAAAATCCGAGTTCGATAGCATTCCCGACCTCCTCGTCAACCAAGAAGTCGACAAAATGATGCACGAGCTCGAGCACAATGTCACACAGTCGGGTATGGAGCTTACAGACTATCTTAACTCCATCAGCAAATCACTCACCGACATCAAGCTCGACCTCACCCCGGCGGCGATCGCACGCATCAAGGCCTCGATTCTCATCCGCGAGGTCGCCAAACGCGAGCATGTTGCCGTTGACACGACCGAAGTCGATGCCGAGCTCGACCGTATCGCCGCCATGTATCCAGACAACAAGGAATATCGCGATCGCGTCTACAGCGCCGAATATCGCGATGTTGTTGAACAGCAGCTC
>CAYZRQ010000006.1:9348-12698 GCA_964480895.1 uncultured Gammaproteobacteria bacterium
GAAAAAGGCCATGGTGCGATAAAAGGAAAGCGGGCGCGAGCCCGTTTTTCATTTTCCGCATTCGGCTTTACACTACGTGCATATGCGATTTGGAGCACATGTATCAGCGGCGGGAGGACTGTGGAAGGCGGGGGCCATTGGCGAGGAGCTCGGATGCGAAATCATCCAAATTTTTACGCGTTCGCCACAGGTGTGGAAAGCAAAACCGATCACCGACGACGAGGCGGAGAAATTTCGCGTGGCGATGCAAACTCACAGCATCCAGAATGTCTACATTCATTCGCCATATCTCATCAACCTCGCGAGCGGCACCAACAGCGTTCGCTACGGCTCGTCAACCATGTTGCGCGACGAACCCGAGCGCGGGACCCAGCTTGGGGCGCGAGCGATGATGTTTCACCCCGGATCGGCACGCGGTATGACGCGCGAAGCAGGAATTGCCAAGGTCATCGAAGGATTGAACCGAATTCTCGACGGCTACACGGGAACGTGCCAACTCCTCATCGAGATTTCGGCCGGCGCCGGCGAGGTTATGGGCGATCAGTTCGAGGAAGTCGCCACCTTTATCGACGGCGCGGAACGCGGCAAAGAGATCGGCGTCTGCTTTGACACCCAGCATGCGTTCGCGTCCGGCTACGATCTGCGCACACGCAAAGATGTCGCCGCAACGTTTACGGCGTTCGATAAAACCGTTGGCCTCACCAAACTTGTTGCCAGCCATTGCAACGACAGTAAGGTACCTTTTGGCGCACATAAAGATCGCCACGAACATCTGGGCCACGGGTTCATCGGAAAGGACGCATTTAAAGCCATTATTACGTCACCAAAACTCCGTCACATCGACCTTATTCTCGAAACACCGTTCAATGGAGAGTCGGCGGCGGGAAGCCGAAGCGAAGACATGGCGCTCCTCAAATCCTATCGCGGCGACTAGACTATGGATCATGTTGCGATCATGCGCCCGTCATGGAAACTTATCCCAAAAATTCTTTCCGGCACAAAAACAATCGAATCCCGCTGGTATCTCACGCGCCGTGCACCATGGAATGGCATCAGCCGTGGTGATCGCGTCTTTTTTAAGGATTCTGGCAAGCCCGTTGTAGCGGCGGCGGACGTGGAACGAGTTGCCCAATGCACTATCGAGTCGCTTATCGATGCCAAAGACATCGTCAATCGCTATGGCAAAGCCATTTGTCTCGTCAATGACGACCCCGCAACATGGCAGCGACTTCCGCGCTACGCTATCCTTATCCACTTGGCACAGCCGCGCCGTCTTGCCGCGCCGTTCATGATCAATAAGCACGGGTTCGGTTCAGCAACCGCATGGATAACGGTCCCGTCTATCGACGCAATTCGCCTATGATCCTCACTGTCCACGTGAAGCCGGGCGCCAAAACAACGCGGGTTACCGGCTGGCTCGACAGTGGAACGGTTGTTATTGCCGTCCACGCACCGGCAACGGAAGGAAAGGCAAACGCCGAGCTCGTCGGCTTTGTTGCGGATCGACTTCGCCTCCCGAAAACCTTCGTATCCATAAAACGCGGCCTTACAAGCCGCGTCAAGCATCTCGAACTTCCGCCCGGTACCGACCTTCACGGCTTGTCGACACCGCCCTCCGTCCACGGATGACAGCGTAAAACACGCGCCGCGCCCCGTGCAATCCCCGGCACCACGCCATACATCTCAATCGCCTGCCGGCAGTACTCCGAACAGCTCGGAAAGTAGGGGCAGAATCCATGCGGGTAGAACACGGCAAGCGGCCCATGATCGAAGGAAAGCGTCTTTTGATAGACGAGAATAGGGAACGCTGCGAATTTGCGGACAAAGGTCGACATAGCTACGCGATGAGCTTGGCTTTGCGCAAATTACGAAGGAGGCGACTGGCTTTTTCGTCAAATGCCAAATCAAGCGCAGGTTTCCCGACGAGAAGGATCACATCAAAGCCCGGCGCGATCTCGGCAAGGTGCAGGCGGAAAATCTCACGGTATTGGCGGCGAACGGCGTTACGCTTCACGGCAATCTTTGTCACTTTATTCGGCACAACAACGGCGAATCGCGACGCATCACTACCATTTTTGACATATTTCAACCCCGCAACGGTGTCATACACACCGGTTTTTGATCCAAGAACGCGCTTAATGTCGTTATCGCGACGCAGTCGGTTCGCGGGAGGAAGCATAGGGGATAACGAACTCTCGGCCGTTCGGCCGAGAGTTGTTTTGTTAACGCGGTCGAGCGGCCACCGTCAGGCGCTTGCGGCCTTTGGCCATGCGTCGCTTGAGGGTCGCCCTTCCGTCCTTGGTCTTCATCCGAGCTCGGAAGCCATGGACCTTCGCGCGCTGTCGCTTCTTTGGCTGATAGGTACGCTTGGGCATAAGTGGCAAGACTATACGGTTACCATCATAGCATGTCAATCATTTGTGTATAAGTATTGACTTTATCCCCAGAAAAAGGGAGCTTATCCACATGACCATCCACTTTTCATCAACTTCTCTACCATTGAGCGCTGTGGATAATGAGACTATGCTACGAGTCGTCGTCACCCGGCAGCTTGCCGGAAGTCGGTTGGGTTCGCCCCCTCTATGAATACGCACGAACTCTGGCAAGCAGTACTTGGTGAGATGGAGCTCAAGGTGAGCAAGGCCCATTTCACAACATGGTTTAAAAATACGTTCGTGAGTGAATACCACAATGGCGAGGTTACCGTTGGCGTCCCCAATACATTTGCCCAATCATGGCTGGCAAAGAAACACCATCGCGACATTTTGCACACCATACAAAATATTACGAATCAGGCTGTGAGAAGCTTAACGTATCGCGTCGATACAAAGATCACCGGTCCACAACCCCTTGTTCTTGAAGAAAAGAAAACCGCACCCACCGAAGCCATTAGCCACGAGGATTACGGCTTTACACCAAGTGCTTCCTACACCGACAATACCGGAAGCGGAACGATCACCATCAACCCGAATTACACGTTCAACACGTTTGTTGTCGGCAAACAAAACGAGCTTGCTCACGCAGCGGCACAGGCCGTATCCAACCAACCGGGCGGTACGTACAATCCGCTATTCGTCTACGGCGGAGTTGGTCTTGGAAAAACCCACCTTTTGCACGGCATCGCCAACGAAATTCGTCGACGAAACCCCGGTGTACGGATTCTCTACGTTACCTGCGAGCGTTTTACCAATGATTTCATCAATTCCATCCGATCGGGTAAGGGCAAGGAGTTCAAAGACCGCTACCGCAATGTCGATCTTCTCCTCATTGATGATATTCAATTCATCACCGGAAAAGAGGGAACTCAAGAGGAATTTTTTCACACGTTTAACGCACTCCACCAAGAAAAC
>CAYZRQ010000007.1:0-1162 GCA_964480895.1 uncultured Gammaproteobacteria bacterium
CGACTGGTTGACGCGAGGCCGATTTCCTGCTAATATTCCTTTCCCAGGAGGAGGGGAAATGACCTACTACGACGTGCTCGGTGTGCCGCGCAATGCGAGCACGGCCGAGATCACGCGCGCCTTCAGGCGCCTCGCCGCAACGCATCACCCCGACGTGACCGGCATCGAGCGCGATAATCCGGCCTACGCCGAGGTGATTCAGCCGTATCACGAGGCCCTCGCCGCGTACGAGACGCTCAAGGATCCGACACGACGCCGCCGTTACGACTTGCTCCACGAGCCGATTGCTTTGGTGGCAACCCTGTTTCAGAGCCCTGTCGGCCAGCGCTTGGTGGCCGCCATGCTCCCGTCGGCGCCCAAGGCGCCTCGGCCGGGCGCGGATACGGCCGCTGTTGTGACCGTTGACGCCGCCACGCTTGCGAACGGCGGAATTGTCGAGGTAATCGTTCCGGGAAGCGGCGAGCTCAAAACACCTGTCACCGTGCCGCCTGACGCCGCAATCCTGCGGTTTGGAACGCTCCGTGGTGCGGGAGAGGCCGGGCGAAACGGCGCCGATTCCGGCGATCATCTCGTCATTCTCGTGCGGCAACGCGAATAATGCTTCGTCGTCCCCTGTGGCTCGCGCTTGCGAGCTATGGGGGATTTTGCTTGACGAAATGCCAATTTTCTGCTAAGTTAGCCATGTTCCTTCCCAAGTCCACCAACCTGTTCCGAGGTACCGCACCATGCTGGATTTCCAAGAGTTCATCGCGTCCTTTCACTCCTACACCGAAGGCGGTGACAGTCGCCGCACGTTCGCCGCCGGGATCGTCAACGCGCCGCCTGCGAGCATTATGGCGATGAGCGCCGGCGACTTCGCGGCCATCGTAAGCTTTGCGGCAAGCGCCGAGATCCGTCCCGGGATCGTGGGCAAGCTGCGGGATATCGACGAGACCGACAAGGCCGCCCTGGCCGAACTCGACGAGTTGATCGCCCGCTTCCCGCCTGCGGTCGTCGTCGACCCCAAGCGGCCCGACATCAGCGCCATGATCGCGAAGATCACGGCCGCGGAGGGCGGCGCGCGGTTCATGGCCGACGTCGCCGCATACCTCAATCACGCTTCGACGCTTCAGGGCGTCAGGAAGCGCATCTTCACCAGTGAACAGAGGGGGAACGTCGCATG
>CAYZRQ010000007.1:1172-11488 GCA_964480895.1 uncultured Gammaproteobacteria bacterium
GCGGCGGCAGGGATGCCGCACGCGCCATGGTCAACGGCCTCGCGGCCGGCGGCCAGGCGGCGGCACTCGTACGCCGCGCACTCCACGAAAGCCCCGGTCTCGCGCTCGCGGTGATCGCGAGTCCGCGCAGCGAGACCGGTCTCACCCCCGTCGGGCAAGGCCGATTGCTCGACGAAGTCGTAGGTACGTTCAGGGACGAGGATGTGGCACGGCGGACGGTGGAGGATCACATCCTTCCGTCGCAGCGTCGGGAGATCCTCGAAGCCCACGGCGACATGCCTATGGCAGCCGCCGACATCCTGTCGCTCGACGACGTGCTCGGCGCCGTGCTCGGCAACCTCGCAAACATCGAGCTCGGTATGAGCGAGACGGAAGACGTGAAGCTGCTCGCGCGGCTCCACATTCTCCGCGCTTGGGCGCACAAGCTCGGCGAACGCGCAGATTACGTCGAATTCCTCGACCGCAAGGTTGGTGAATACGACGTCCGCGATCTCCTCCTGCTCGCCATCGCCGTCGACAGCGGCATCTACGGCGAGATCGTGTTCGCGGATGAGGGCGAGCAGGGCGATGATGACGACGACTCCGTTGGCGACGACGATGATGACGACGACCGGCAAACGATCGACGACATCACGGACGACGCGTTCGAGACACTCGGCCTCGCCGCCGAGGCGTCGCGGGCGCGCCTCGTCGAGTTGATGGAGGCCGGCGTCCTGCAAAACGTCGACGACGACCTCATCGCCGAGGCCGCCGAAGCGAACGCGGCAGCGCATCGCGCCGTCGCGACCGCACCGACCCTGGCCGACGCGGTTGCGTCAACCGCCGACGTCATCGCCCGCGAGGACGACCTCTAGCGCAGTTCCTTCCTCGCCCCGGGTTCAGCAATGAGCTCGGGGCGTTTCCATGATTTGTTGAGCGTTGCTCGACGAATCATGAGAACCTTCACCCAAGGAGACCGCCACGATGACGCAAGATCTCGTGCGCGTCGCCGCACCTTCCGTTCTTCCGCCCGATACCGTGTTCGGCGCGTTCTACCACAGCGTTGTCTCGCGTCTTCCCGAGGGAAGGGCGACGACGAATCAGGGCGCCGTCGTGTGGACGAGCCACGTTGTTGACGCGATGCTCTACGATGGTTTCTGGCCGCTTGTGCTTGCGGTCGGCAAGCGCATCGGCTTGGCGATTGATTCGCCCGCCGCCGTGCAGACGGCGCTCGAGCGCATCGACCGCGTGCTCGCGGTCGGACTCGAGGTGCGCTACGGTTCGCCGGAGGCCGCCGCCGACGCGTTCCTTGATCTCGTCCATCACATCGATCGGGCGTTTGATCTCGGCCTCGCGCCGGGCAAGACGCTTTCGAGCGAGGCGTGGAAAGCGCTTCGCGCCGGCGACGAGACGCGGGCTGGGCACGAGCTGGCTTCGCAGGCCGGTGTACCGTCGGGCCCGCGCGCCGCGCTCTGGCAGGTTCCCGTCTACCAATTCTTCGCCGAGTGCCTGAAGACGGCACGCGAACACGCGGACGCCGTTGAACGCCTGCAGGACGAACTCGTCAGCAGGGTGAGCGTCCGCAACGAGCGCGGGAGGTTCGTACGTTTGACCGCGAAGTCGCGCTTGGCCAATCCCGACTTTGGTCGGCTCGAAGTGGCGCGCGAGGACATCACGTGGGGACATCGGCAGTCGTTGGTTGCCGCTATCCCGATGCTCGAGAGAGAGCGCGCGCGGCTGATGATGCTTGCGACGCTCCCGATCGATCGCAAGGGGATCGGGGACGCCGTGAACTGGGACGAAGTCGGCGATCCTGCTCGGGCGTGGATGTGTTCGCAGATCCTGCTCGCGGTGCAGGGTATCGCGGGGAGGCAGTACCTCGAGACGCTCGACCTTCTTCCCGGGTTGCACGGCGTGAAAGCGCTTGCGTCCGAAGAAGTGGTGTCGATCGTTGCGCTGCGCCTTCAGTCGCTCGGTTTTACGGACGATACCGTAATACTGGAACGAGCACGCGAGTACATCGACGAGTGCGCTGCGTGGTTGCGCGTGCAGCCCGTGGTGCTCAACATCGGCGTCGAGCGCGACTACCTCATTCGGTTCGACGTTGAGGAGATGATCATTACGCCGAGCGAAGCCGTCGAGGCCGCCATGGGCGAAGATCCGCGATTCCATCCGGGCACGACAGGATTGTCGGCTTCCGAAGTTGATCGGCTCCGCGGCCTCGTCGTCGCACAGCTGCGCTGGGATACGTTCGACCTTTCCACGGTCAAGAAGATTATCAAGGCGAAAATCCTTGAGGTCGACGAGATCATGGACGGGATCGCGAGGATGTCGGTTGGTCCCGATCAGCACGACGCGGTCGTCGCGTGGATGCGTTCCGGCGAGTTGACGCGGGAAGATATCGGCATGCTCTTCAAACTGAATCTCGTCGACGAGTCGCTCTCGAACGTCGCGAAGTACGTTGACGTCGTTCCGCAGCGTGCGATCGATGAGCTCGTGATGGCGATCGCGCAAAAGCGGTCACGCCGCGGGTTCGACCAATGTTTCGAGGACGTGACGCTCGGTCGCATGCTCACGGTCTTTGGACACGCGAGCGCAAGCGTGATGGCAAAGGTGCTTGCGGACGCCCGGTCACGGCCGTTCGTAGCGTTCCTTGTCAGCGCGACGCTCTACGCGGCTGACCTCAAGATCGCGATCATCGACAGGGAACGCTTTCGCGCGGCGTTCGATGGAGCGACGTGGCAAGCGCTCGTGCTCGGCGCATTCGCGGAGCATCGGCGCGACCTGCGTCGAGCGGCACGGAAAGAGCTGCCCGCGCCGGGTGACTGGATCCAGCTCCCGTGGAATCGGTTGCTCGAGGACGACCACGAGCACGGGAATGCGATTGCATTTCTGGGCGACGAGGCTGTGGCCGCCCTGGCCATTGAGCGGTGTTCCGAAGAGGACGCCCTGCGCTGGCTTTATGCGGCGCGCGGCAGTCTCGATAGGTTTATTGCGGAGTGGCGCGAGGATCGCGACGGGTATGAAGCCGCGTTCTGCACGTAGACCGTGTTCCCCCGTTGTTCGCGCAAGCGAGCCGCGGGGGATTTTTTTTGGTGTACGATGCGTTGCGAGGTTTTCACTTTACCCTCTCGTCATTGCGAGGAGGGTAATCCCGACGAAGCAATCTAGAGTATGGTATGCGCACTGAGCCTCAGCACATCGTGTAATCCTCGTGAACTTAGGGAATAGCGTGCTGTATATTGGAGTGACGAATCATTTGTTCGTCACCGATCTCGTCTAGATTGCTTCGTCTCCGGCAAAGCCGGATCCTCGCAATGACGAAGGTCAGAATGGCTTTGCAATGACGAGAGAGTAAGGGTGACCTCGTTCGAAATGAGACCATGAATATGAACTACGCATAGCGCTCTATGATCAAACGCATTCGCATGTACGCCGACGGTGGGGCGCGAGGGAACCCGGGGCCTGCGGCAGGCGCTGCCGTCTTGTTTGAGATCTGCGACAACGGTGAGAACGGGGACGTTGCCGGCGAGTCGGCACAATATTTGGGTACGGCAACGAATAATCAAGCCGAGTACACGGGGATCATTCTCGGTCTGCGCAAAGCACACGAGCTTGGCTACAACGCGGTTGAAGTCCGTCTTGACTCGGAGCTTGCCGTCAAACAATTGAACGGCGAATATCGCGTCAAAAATCCCGAACTCGCAAAAAAGTTTCTTGAGATTCATAATCTGCGTACGCATTTCCGCGAAACGACGTTCACGCACGTCCGTCGCGAATATAACAAAGCCGCCGACGCTCTGGTGAATAAGACGATCGATACGGCATTGGGGATGGTATAATTTCAGTCGCGTAGAAAGTAGAGAGTAGAAAGTAGAAAGAATCAACGGGCGCGTTATGAGTCTTTTCGGAAGCAAAAAAACCGACGTTGTCGCGGGCACGCTGGGCGTTGACATCGGCGACAGCGGCGTCAAAATCGTTGAAGTCGTCCCCGAGTCGGGACGTTTGCGTTTGGTTACGTACGGCTACTCGGAACCGAACGCTGATAACGTCCTCAAGCCGGTTGTTGTTGACCCGCCTACCGCGGCTGCGGGGATTATTCGCCAAATCATCGCGTCAAGCGGCATGAAGGCGACGCACGCCGCTGCGGCGCTGCCGTGCGCGAGCGTTTTCCACGCCATCATCACCGTACCAATTCCCAAATCGAGCAAGGACGACTTGCGGCCGGTCATTGAAGCGCAAGCGCGGAAGATTTTGCCGTTGCCGCTCGAAGAGATGATCCTCGATTCGCACGTGCTCGACAAAGAGCTTCTTCCTACCGTGCCGGCCAAGGAACCGTCCACCGCACTGGCGCCAACAGCGCGCCACATCCGCGTGCAGATCACCGGCGCGCCCAAATCGCTCGTCGCCAAATACGTCGAACTTTTTAAGGCCGCAAAACTCGATCTCGTCTCGCTCGAAACCGAAGCGTTTGCGCTTTTGCGTTCGCTTGTGGGCAAGGACGCTTCGCGCGTTATGGTTGTTGACATCGGTAGTGAGCGCACGAACATCATCATCGCGGAAAAGGGCGTGCCATTTTTGGCTCGCGTCGTCAAAACCGGTGGCGGATCGGTAACGAGTGCACTCGCAAGTTCTTTGGGCGTTGGCGTGGCCGAGGCCGAGACTATGAAGAAAGATATGACGTTCCAAGAGGCTGGCTCGATGCCGCCGGTGATTGAAGTGGCAATAAAACCCCTGATTCACGAGCTGCGCTATGCGCTCGAGCTCTACGCCGATCAGGACTTCCACGAAAATCGCACGGTCGACAAAATTATTCTGACCGGCGGTTCGTCGCTCATTCCCGGCCTTGTGAAGGCGGTGACCGCGGCCTTGAACGTGAATTGCTATCTCGGTGACCCATGGGCGCGCATCGCCACGCAGCCCGAGGCGCGTGCGGTGTTCGATGAAGTCGGTACCAAGTTTGCTGTGGCCGCAGGACTTGCCATGCGGGCGAAGGACGAGAAATAGCGCACCGTATGGCAACGAAATCGCCCTCGGCGCTGATCGTCGATTCGTCGGGAGTCGCGGGCGTTGCCTATGCGCGTCACTTCGAGCGGCATGGTTGGAATGCCGCAGTGGTAACACAGCTCATCGACGCCGAACGCAAGGCCGTACGTATGCGCCCGAGGGTGCTTCTCGTCGACATCCTTTCGCTCTCACAGGCGAAGCGCGACATCAGGCGCCTGAAGTCGCTGCCGACACTCCTATCGACCGCGATTGTCGTGCTTGCCCGAAGCGCCACGCAAGAAGAGATCAGTGAACTCATCACGGCCGGCGCCAACGAAGTTGTTCTTACGCCGCACACAACGCCCGCGCATCTCGTCTCCCATATTGACACGAAATATTCGCATCTATGAGCAGAACAGAATTATTGGTGACGGGACTTGTGGTCGGCGTCATGGGCGTCGTTGCCGGCGTCGCAGTGATGACGGCGCGAACGCACACGCGCGACGTCACGAGGATTGCGCAAATTCGCGAGATACAAATGGGACTTGAGTTGCATTTTCAGGGCGCGAGCGCGTACCCGATTGCGTCCGAGCCGCTTGCGCTTGGTACGGCGCTCACCGCATGTTTGTCTGCGGACGGATTTTCAGCGCCGTGCGGCGAAGGCTCCGCGTCAACGTATCTCGCGAGCGTGCCAACGCCACCCGATGCGGGACTTGACGAACTGTCATCGTGCGGAGGTGCCGCGAACGCTTTTTGTTACAGCGCGACGAGCGATGCGTATCGCGTTACGTTCGAGCTTGAGCGAGCGAATGCCGCGCTCGGCCTCACAAAAGGCCTCAATTGTGCAACCGAAGACGACGTGAAACCCGGAGCGTGCGAAGCGCTCTCGTCGGGCGAGTAGCCGCGTATGTCGCCCGTCCTTCTTGCGGTCATTGCGCTTGTCCTCGGCGTGCTAGCCGGCGGAGTTGTCAACGCGTGTTTGTTGCGCACCCGCGACGGTTTGCGTTTCACGTTCGGCAGGCGCGCATGCGTGACGTGTGCGCGAACCATGGCGTTTGCCGACCATGTGCCGATTGTGAGTTTCATAAAGCTGCGCGGTCGATGCCGAGGCTGCACCGCCGTAATCCCGTGGCAGTACCCGGCGGTTGAGATTGCGCTTGGCGTGTTGTTCGCATTGTTCGCGCTCCGCGCGTTCACGGGCTACGGCGCGCCGGATTTCGTCGCGCTCGCGCCGTGGTACGCCGAGCCACTCGCGCTTTTCATCCGCGACGCCATCATGGCGATGCTCCTCGTCCCAATTTTCATGTTTGACTACCGCGCTTCGGTTATCCCCGACCGCTTGAGCGTGCCGGCAATCGCTATTGCGTTTCTCATGAACGCCGTGCTCGGCGCGAACATCGCGGGAATGGCGCTCGGCGGCCTGGCGCTCGGCAGCTTTTTCGCCGTGCAGTACGTGGTGTCACGCGGCGCGTGGGTCGGCGGCGGCGACATCCGTATGGGGCTTCTCATCGGTGTGCTGCTCGGGCTGCAGCTCGGGCTGGTCGCGCTTCTTTTGTCCTACGTTCTTGGGTCGCTTGCGGGCATCTTTCTTATCGCAACAAAACGCCGCAGCCTCCACAGCCACGTCCCGTTCGGCACGTTTATCGTGCTTGGGATTTTTGCGACGATGCTCTGGGGTGAGCGATTGTATAGCTGGTACGTCGGGTTTTTTGTTTAACGTTTTCATCTTGATAAGTATCCCATTCTCCTCGTCATTGCGAGGATCCGGCTTTGCCAGAGACGAAGCAATCCACAACCCGTTTCGCGCCTAGATTGCTTCGGCCTCTCGATAAACTCGGGGCCTCGCAATGACGAGATAAAAAAGATACGAGGCATTCGCTCTGGGTTGTCGCAATGACGTCTAGTGGGGATTCGGGTACAATGTCCCCGTCCTCTCTATGACGAAAACGGAAGCAAAACAACGGATCGGCAAGCTTCGTGACGTTATCGAGCATCATCGGCGTCTGTATCACGTCGAGGATCGCCAAGAGCTTTCCGACGCCGCGCTCGACTCGCTTAAACACGAGCTCAAAACGCTTGAAGATCGATTTCCTGACCTCGTAACGCCCGATTCCCCGACGCAACGCGTCGGCGGCAGCGCAAGCGCGAAGTTGGCCAAGGTCAAGCACGCGTCCTCGATGCTTTCGATTGAGGACGTGTTTAGTGCTCAAGAGTTTCTTGCGTGGGAAACGCGTATCGCAAAACTCCTTAACGGCAAAAAACCCGACTATTACGCGATGCTCAAAATCGACGGACTCGCCATTTCGCTCGTCTACGAAGACGGCACGCTCGTGAATGCGGCGACGCGCGGCGACGGCACAGTGGGCGAAGACGTTACTGCGAACATCCGTACTATCGAATCTATTCCGCTCGCATTGCGCCAGCCTGCGCCGTCGGCGTGGAAGGCGCTCGGCATGCCCAAGCGCGACATCATGCGCGGCCGGGTGGAGATTCGCGGCGAGGTGTATATGCCGAAAAAAGCGTTCGACGTGATGAATGCGCTTCGCAAGCGCCGCGGCGAGGAGACGTTTGCCAATCCGCGCAACGTCGCGGCCGGAAGCATCCGCCAGCTTGATCCCTCGGTGACCGCGTTGCGTCCGCTCGCGTTTTTTGCGTGGGCGTTCGTCGATGATGATGTGCGTACGCACGCACAGGGCATTGACCTTTTGCATACGCTCGGTTTTCGAACAGGCGACGGAACATTATGCGCCGCGCAAAGCGATGTGAAGGAGTTTTTTGACGAGATGTTACGCAAGCGCGATGCGCTTGATTTTTGGATCGATGGCATCGTCGTCAGGATCAACGACACCGCGACGTTTGCCGAGCTGGGTGTCGTCGGCAAAACGCCGCGCGGACTTATTGCGTGGAAATTTCCCGCAGAAGAGGCGACGACGCGCGTCGAGTCGGTCGAGTGGTTCGTCGGCCGCACCGGCGCGCTGACGCCGGTTGCCACGGTAATACCCACATTCATCGCTGGCACAACAGTTACGCACGCAACGCTTCACAACGCCGACGAAATTATGCGTCTCGGCTTACGTCTTGGCGATTCGGTCGTGCTGACGAAAGCCGGCGACATCATTCCAAAAATTACCAACGTACTTACCGACCTTCGCGATGGAAAGGAAAAAGCGATTATGATTCCGCGGAAGTGCCCGGTATGCGGCTCGTCGGTTGAGAGGCGTGACGACGGTGTCGCATTGTTTTGTACCAACCGCGAATGCTTTGCAAAAGAACGCGAGCGCATCTTGTATGCGGCCCGTGCATTCGGCATTGACGGGCTTGGCGAGAAAATCGTCGAACGACTTATTGCGGAAGGACTACTAAAAACCGCGCCGGATATCTTTACGCTCAACGCGGAGGAGATCGCCGGTCTTGAAGGGTTCGGTGAGGTGTCCGCAAAGAAACTCGTGGGTGAGATCGGCTGCAAGAAATCCATCAGCCTGGATCGTTTCATCGTCGCGCTCGGTATCCATCACGTCGGCCATGAAACGGCATTTGACCTTGCGGCTGCATTCGGGTCGCTCGAGAAATTCGTGAAGGCGACACGCGATAATTTGCTTGACATTCCGAACATCGGCGACGTAGTCGCTCATGCGATTATTGAGTTTCTGCAAAGCGAAAACGCCAAGCAGCTGCTCGAGGCATACCAAGATGCCGGCGTTCGTGTGAACAGCGTCAACCGCGCTTTCTGCAAGCTTGAGGGCATGACGTTCGTCGTTACGGGTACGCTTGAAGCTCTCGGTCGCGACGAAGCGCACGAAAAGATTCGCCTCTTGGGCGGCAATGTCGCCGGTAGCGTGAGCACAAAAACCTCCTACGTCGTCGTGGGTGAGCATCCGGGTTCCAAGGCCGACACCGCGAAAACGCTCGGCGTCCCAACGCTTACCGAGCACGAGTTCTTGAAGATGATTAGCGAGTAGCGTATAACAAGGCGACTATGAACATCGACATCGATCACGTCGCAAAACTCGCCAAGCTCGCACTCACACAGGCCGAGCGCGCTACGTTGTCGCAAGAGCTCCCGGCGATCCTCGATTACGTCGCGCGCCTGACTGACGTCGACACCGCGGGCGTTGACCCGAAGGCGTATCTCACGAGCGCGACCAACGTTTTTCGTGACGACGTGCCGGCCGCCGACCTCTGCGCCCGCGACGCGCTGATCGCGATGTTCCCCAAGCGTACGGGGGATGCCCTTGATGTTCCGGGCGTTTTTGCGGGCGATCTATGATGACCGTTAAAGATATTCGCGACGCCGTGCGCGACGGGAGCGTGACCGCCGAGGCTGTGACGCGCGATTGCCTTGCGCGCATTCGTGAACATGACGGCAAGATCGGCGCGTTTTTGGAGACGTACGACGACGAGGCGATCGCCGCGGCGCGCGAGATCGATGCGCGATGCAGCGCGGGCGATGCATTGCCGCGCTTGGCCGGCGTGCCGATCGCGCTTAAAGACAATATTCTCGTCCCCGGCCATCGTGCGACCTCCGGCTCCAAGATGCTCAAGGATTATGTTGCGCCTTACGCGGCAACGGTCGTTGGGCGGTTGCGTGCCGAGGGTGCCATCATCATCGGTCGCACAAATTGCGATGAGTTCGCCATGGGAACGTCGACCGAAACGTCGGCATGGCAAACAACGGCAAATCCATGGGACATTTCGCGCGTGCCCGGCGGTTCGTCGGGCGGTTCGTGCGCCGCGGTCGCTGCGGGCTTTGTGCCGGCTGCGCTCGGTTCGGACACCGGCGGTTCCGTCCGCCAGCCGGCGGCATTGTGTGGCATCGTCGGCCTCAAACCGACGTACGGCCGCGTGTCGCGTCACGGTCTCATTTCGCTCGGTTCAAGTCTCGATGCTATCGGCCCGTTCACGCGCACAGCGTATGACGCGGCCCTTATACTCGAGGTTATCGAGGGCAAGGACGCGCTCGATGCGACATCGGTCGATCTTGACGAGACAACGATCCCCGAGCTCATGTCGCCGACATTTGACGGCGTGCGTGTCGGCGTGCCGAAAGAGTTTTTCGACGGTGGCATTGATGCGGGCGTAGAGTGTGCCGTGCGCGCCGCCATCGAGGTTATGCGCGAGAACGGCGCGGAGATCGTCGACCTGTCGATTCCACTCCTTGCCGCCGCGTTGCCTGCGTACTACATCATTCAGCCAGCCGAGGCGAGCAGCAACCTTGCGCGGTTCGACGGCATGCGCTACGGCACGCGCGCGCCGGGATCACTCGACGAGAGCTACGTCGCCGGCCGCGGGATCGGGTTCGGCAGGGAAGGGAAGCGCCGCATTTTGCTCGGTACGTTCATTCTCTCGGCGGG
>CAYZRQ010000007.1:11498-12189 GCA_964480895.1 uncultured Gammaproteobacteria bacterium
GCCGCGCTGAAGGCGCAGTTCGATGCGGCGTATAAGCGCGTTGACGTCATTGTTGGTCCGACGTCGCCGGTCGTCGCATGGAAGCTCGGCGAAAAGTTTGACGACCCCATGGCGATGTACTTGGCCGACGTCTTCACGACCGCGACGAACATTATTGGTACGCCGGGCATTTCTGTGCCTTGTGGTTTTTCACAGAACCTTCCCGTCGGCTTGCAGATTCAAGGCAACGCCTTTGCTGACGGCAAGGTGCTCGAGGTCGCGGCAGCCTACCAAGCAGTAACGGATTGGCACCTGGCATTCCCCACTCTTTAGAAGTCCCACTTCTAAAGAGTGGCAAAGTTATCCACACCATGATTCCCTTTATTGCTTGGCGAACGATCGAGCTTGGTACGGTGACGCTCCAGGTTTGGGGCATCTTCGTTGCGCTTGGATTTCTCCTCGGCGGCTTTATGGCCGCGCGGTTCGCGTCGCGCCGCGGCGATGATCCGCGCGTCGTATGGGACGTGCTCGGTTCCGTTGTCCTCGCCGGCCTTATCGGCGGGCGCCTCGGTCACGTCATCCTCTACGAACCAAGCTACTTTCTCGTCCATCCGCTTGACGTATTCAAGGTGTGGCAGGGCGGGATGTCGATGTTCGGCGGTCTTGTTCTGGCGATTGGCGTCCTCGTATGGCAGCTGCGCAAGCGCCATGT
>CAYZRQ010000008.1:0-3383 GCA_964480895.1 uncultured Gammaproteobacteria bacterium
GAACATGCTTTCGCAAACGCTGAAATCGCTGTTCGCTGTTGCTGAGCAATATCCCGACCTCAAGGCGTCGGGCAATTTTCACCACTTGCAAACGGAACTTGTCGACGCCGAAGACAAAATCCAGGCGGCACGGCGTTTCTACAACGGCCAAGTGCGCGACTTCAACACGAAGCTGCAAGTGTTCCCGACGAACATGGTCGGCGGGGCGCTCGGATTCAAGGCGCGCGAATTCTACGACGCGCCCGACGCAGTAAATGCGACTCCCGAAGTGACATTCTAATATGTACAACCAGATCACGGCCAACAAACGTAAAACATGGCTGCTCGTCGGCCTGATCGCCGCCGTGATCATTGGGTTGTCGTACGCGTTCGCACTTCTGCGCGGCGTCGATCCTGCCGGAGCTATCGTGATCGGCACGATGATTTCTACGGTGTACGCGCTCATCGGCTACTACGGCAGCGCAGGAATCGCGCTTGCAACGAGCGGCGCAAAATTGGTGACAAAACAGCAGGCGCCGGAACTGTGGAATCTTGTCGAAAATCTCTGCATCGCGAACGGACAATCAATGCCTAAGCTGTACGTCATCGACGACGCGAGTCCGAACGCCTTCGCCACCGGCCGCGATCCCGAACATGCGGCTATCGCTTTCACAACCGGACTGCTCGCGACGCTCGACAAAAATGAGCTCCAAGGCGTTGCCGCGCACGAGTTGAGCCACGTCAAAAATTACGACATCCGCGTCATGACGATCGTCGTCGTGCTTGTGGGCGCCGTCATGCTCATCGCCGACATCCTTCTGCGCGGCGGACATCTCTTCGGCGGCCGCGACAATCGCGGCGGCGGACAGGCCACGATCGTCCTTTTCGTGCTCGGTCTCGTTCTCGCCATCCTTTCCCCGCTCTTCGCGCAGCTCATCCAGCTTGCGGTCTCGCGATCCCGCGAGTACCTTGCCGACGCATCGGGCGCGCTCCTCACCCGCTACCCTGAAGGCCTCGCCGGCGCGCTTCAAAAAATCAGCAGCGTCGAAACGCCACTGCGGCGCGCCAACCACGCCACGGCGCACCTGTTCATCGCAAGTCCGTTCGGCGGCGGCCGCAAGCGTGGGTTTTGGCGCGAGATATTTTCCACGCACCCGCCGGTCGAGGATCGCGTCGCCCGTTTGCTTCACATGGGTCATTAAGGTTTTAATCGCCACTCATCATCCCTTTCCGTGAACGACCTCATCGAAAAATTCACCGGCCACTTGAAAACCGTGCTCACGCGAGCGCTGTGCTTTGTCGTCGAAAGCGGCGGTGAGACGATTACGCCGGCGCATCTTCTGTGGGCGCTCGGTACCGAGGACGGCTCGATCGGCGCAGAAATTTTGCGCAAGGCCGGCGCGACCCCTGACGCGCTGCGGCGCTTCGTCGGCGCACCGGAGCACCTCGACGCAATCCCTTCTCCCGCAGCGGCGCACGCCACGCCACTCCTTTCCGAAGATGCCAAGCGCGTGATTGAGAAAGCCGTGCTCGCGGCCGGGATGCACGCGCACCGCTACATCGGCACCGAACACTTGCTCTATGGCCTCATCGAATTCGCCCCGCGCGATATCAGCGCGTTTTTCACGCGCGAGCACGTCAACCACAAGGTTATCCGCGACAACCTCGCTACCGTTTTTAAGACGACGGCGAGCTTCCCTGACTTTCCAAAAAACGACATGAAGCCCGAGACGTCCGGAAAAGCGTGTGAAGAGTGCGGTCATGTGCATCCCGAAAATGATCACGACGACGATGCATCGACCGCACTCGAATTTTTCACTGACGATCTCACGGAAAAAGAAGCTGCGAAGGCGATCGATCCGGTCATCGGCCGCGACGCGGAGATCGAGCGCGTCATCAATGTGCTTTCGCGCCGTACAAAAAACAATCCGCTGCTCGTAGGCGAACCCGGCGTCGGAAAAACGGCGGTCGTCGAAGGTCTCGCGAAACGCATCGCCGAGGGCAACGTCCCCGACGCTATTGCGTCGTACCGCGTGTTGCGCCTCGACATGGCCGCGCTCGTCGCAGGCACCATGTATCGCGGAGATTTCGAGTCTCGTCTCACGCAAGTTATCGACGACGTGTCCGACGAAGGCGACATTATTCTTTTCATCGACGAAATTCACACCATCATCGGCGCCGGCGCGGCGTCGGGGTCGCTTGACGCGGCGAACATTCTCAAACCCGCGCTGGCACGCGGCGAAATCCGCTGCATCGGCGCAACCACGCAGCAGGAATACAAAAAGCACATTGAAACCGATCCCGCGCTCGAACGCCGCTTCGCACCGATTCACGTCGACGAACCCACCGCTAACGAAACGCGCGCGATTCTCCAGGGTCTCAAGTCACGCTATGAATCGCATCACCACGTCACGTATTTGCCCGACGCGATCGACGCCATTATCGCGGTCGCTGATCGCCACATGACCGGACGACAATTCCCCGACAAAGCGATCGACCTGCTTGATGAGGCCGGTGCCGCCGCAAGCGTTCGCGAACGTTCGACGCGCGACATGAAAGCGATCCGCGAGCTCGAGGCCGACCTCGCACATATTCGCGAAGACAAGGCGGCGGCAGTGGCGCAGGAGCGGTTCCCCGATGCGCTTGCGCTCAAAGAAGAAGAAACCTCGGCCATCGCCAGCCTTGCTCGGCTCGCCAAAAAAACATCCGGCACTGCCAAGACGCCGATCAACGCCGATTTTGTGCTCCGCGTCGCTTCACGGGCGACCGGCGTGCCGCTCGAGCGGCTGACGACTGGTGAACATGAGGCGCTGCGCACGCTCGCCGATCGCATGAAACGCCACGTCATCGGCCAAGACCTTGCGGTCGAACGCGTTTCCGACGCGATCCGCAAGGCCAAGCTCGGCTTCGGCCGCCCCAACCGTCCGCTTGCATCGTTTCTCTTTGCCGGCCCATCGGGCGTTGGCAAAACCGAACTCGCCCGCGCCATTGCGGCCGAAGTGTTTGGCGACGAGAAGTCACTCATCCGTTTGGACATGAGCGAATTTTCGGAAGGTTTTACCGTGAGCAAGCTCATCGGCGCGCCGGCGGGCTACGTCGGCTACCGCGAAAGCGCCAAGCTCACCGACGGCGTTCGCGCAAGGCCGCATGCGATCGTGCTTTTTGACGAACTCGAAAAAGCGCACCGCGACGTGCAAGCGTTGCTCCTGCAAATCCTCGACGAAGGAACGCTCACGGATTCCACGGGCAAAAGCGTCAACTTCCGCAACACGATTATCGTCATGACAACCAACGCCGGCCGCGAACGATTCGAGCGCGGCGCACTTGGATTCGGCAGCCACAACGAAACGCCGACGCTCGTCGATCTTCGCCCGACGCTTGAAGAGCATTTCCGCCCCGAACTC
>CAYZRQ010000008.1:3483-5896 GCA_964480895.1 uncultured Gammaproteobacteria bacterium
TGTCCCGCAAGCGCCGGCGCAAGCCAATCACCGTTTCCGTGGTCAACGGACAGATTCGGATCGCATAACTTTGCTATACTTGACGGGCATGGACGGCCAAAGCGCCCTCGCCCAACCGCTCGCCTCGCCAGCTGCCCAAGCTGCCGAATTTCGTGTGGCCAAAATTGCGGCGTCGCGCACGCGGCTCGGGATTCGCTCGGGTGTTGCCATACCCAACCTCCCGTCCACCAATGTGGCCGAGGACGATAGCGATACGCTTCGCCGCTCGCAAAACGCCGACCGCTTTGCAAACGGCGTTCGGTCGCCGCTGCGCGAAGACTATTCCGGCCTCTACGAAGCCGAGGCCGACGTCGAATCATCGCTTGACCGCGAGGCCGTGGAACGCTACCTCGCACTCCAAAACCAGACCGAAGGCGACGAAGGCAAGCGCATGCAGCTGCGCGCCATGCTCGAACGCGTAAAAGAGAAGGAACGCTCCGAAGAATTTCAGCGGGCACTCCAAGAGCTCAAAACCTGGCTGCAGAAACGCCAAGTTGATGCGCTCGGCAAAGGCGCGTCGCTTGTGGACGAAGGTGAGTTTATCGAAATCGTCGACACGCTCGGCGTTGCGCTGTCGACGTACCAAGCCGTCATCACCATCTTCAACGACAGCGTTCCCGAGCAAATCAAAAGCCGCATGCCCGTCCCACCGCTCGACTTCAGCAAAAGCGCGGCCGATGTCGCAAGCGCCGCTGGCACCATTTCACAGCTCATGAAGTGGACGCTCATCGTGTTCGTGCTTGTGCCGTTTGTCATCGCGTTCCAAATTTCGCTTTTCACCGCCTTCTGCAAGTGGTACGCCGTTTGCAATCAGACGTGGGCGCGCATCTTCTCTCTTTTTAGCTTGTAGTATGTCGGAACGCCTGAAACATTTTCTCAAGATAAGCGGATTTGCCGGCGTCACCGTACTCCTTGCGCTGGCGATCTACATCGTCTTTTTCCGACCGTCACCGGCTGAAGCCCCCGTTGAAACACCGGACGATGGCACTCCTGCCACGGGGCTTCCGTCATCGGGAGTCGGTGGCGAGCGCGGAGGTGAAGCAGCCGAGGGCGAAACCGACGCAAACGGCGAGCGACTGCTGCCTTCGCAGGTTGCGGACGGCGGTGAAACGTTCACCACGCTCCTCACCACATCGGCCGTTACCTCGCCCACTACGACCGAGAACGGCACCGTCGCTTACTACGATCCTGCCGACGGCCGCTTCTACACCATCGACGACGAGGGCAACGTCATCATGCTTTCGCGCACGCAATTCCCCGAGGCGACGAGTGTTGTGTTCGCGCCCTTTGCGACCGCGGCCGTGATCGAATTCCCCGACGGCAGCAATGTCGTCTACGACTTCGCCGCCGCATCCCAAGCCACGCTCCCGACGCACTGGGAAGAATTCTCCTTCACGGCCGACGGCGTGCAAATCGTCGGCAAAAGCATTGGCACCGATCCGTCGAACCGCGCGCTCGTCGTCTCATCGATCGACGGCTCGTCAACCGAGGTCATCGCAAGCATCGGCGAGAACAGCGATAAAATTGACGTGAACGTCGCCCCGGGAAACGCCATCGTCGGCTTCTCGCGCACTGGCGGCGCGCAAAATGCCTTCGGGCGGCAAGAAATCTACCTCATTGGCATGGACGGCGAAGCCTCCGGCGTCCTTATCGTCGACGGCAGTAACTTCGAGGGCATTTGGGATCCGAACGGGAGTCACCTGCTGTACTCGGTCGCTGATCCCGGTGACAGCTATCGGCCGGCCTTGTGGTACGTCGACAGCCGCGGCGACCGGCGCGGCGACGTGCGGCTGAAGCTCGGTATCAAAACGACCGTTGAAAAATGTACGTTCGCATCGGAGACAACGATCTTCTGCGCCGTTCCTCGCGAGGTGCCGGCAGGCAGCGGCTCAGCAATCGCAACGATCGACAGCCCCGATGACCTCTACGCGGTCAGCACGTCAACCGGGCGCGCGACGCTTGCAGCGATTCCCGCCGCCGACACGCAGATGTTCAACCTGTCGGTGTCGAGCGACGGCAGCATCCTTTTTTACACCGACGGCCAAGGACGGCTGAATTCCATCAAGCTGCAGTAATATGAAGTACTTCTGGCACTTCTTGATCGGCATCGGCGTCGTGGGCGGCATCGTCCTCTTGTTCTTCGCGTTTTCGCTTCGCGTCGCGAACGACGTGACGTTTACCGACGACACCATCACGACACCGACCGTGACATTCGTCGATCCTCGACGTGGCGCAGCGGACGCCGCAGTAACAATCGTGAACTTCGGTGACTATCAATGCGAGACGTGCCGAGAACTCGAGGAAACGCTTGCGGCACTCGTGGCTGACTTTCCCGACGATATTGCCATCGTGTGGAAGGATATGCCCAACAGCT
>CAYZRQ010000008.1:5906-11678 GCA_964480895.1 uncultured Gammaproteobacteria bacterium
CTCGTCACACGCCGAAGCGCTTCCCGCGGCCGTTGCTGCGCGCTGCGCCGGTGAACAAGATATGTTTTGGGAATATCACGATCTCTTGTTCGCAAATCAAGCATCGCTCGGTGGCGAACTCTATACGCTCATCGCGGAAAATCTTGAATTGCGCGAACGCGCGTTCACAAAATGCCTCGAGGATCAATCGACAGCGCCGCTCATTCAACGCACGTACGAAGAAGGCCTTGCGCTCGACCTCGCGGTGACGCCGACGATCTTCGTCAACGGCGAACGCTACTCCGGCGGCCTCGACATCACCACGCTCAAATCACTTGTTCGCCCCCTCATCACCGCCCCATGATCTTCCGCACGCTCTTCGTCACCGCTTTCCTCTTCCTGGCGCTTCCGGGAACCGTTTTAGCGATCGTGAGCGACGAGGACTATCGTTCCGAGGTTTGTTCCGACAACACGCTATCGTGCTCGTGCACGTCGACGTCGTCATCAACCACCACGAACTCCTCGGCGGAGACGGCAACCGCCGATGGCAACGCCTGCATGGCGTTTTGTCGGACGATGTCCGCGGACACCTATTCTTTGAGCTGCAAAAATTACCAAAACCAGACACTCTCGCAGGCACAAGGCAATGTCACCCAAGCCGCGGAGTCGACCGCGACACCCAAACGCGACCCCATTCTCCCCGATCTCATCGTCGACATTCCCGGCATCGAAGATTTCGTCGTCGAAGAAGACAACGGTTCGGTTAAGCCGAACTTCATCGGCGTTTATGTCGCCGCCGCGTACACGTGGCTTATTGGCGCCGCGACGCTCATCGCCGTTGTCATGATGATGATCGGCGGGCTGCAGTACGCCATGGCGCGAGGGAAACACGAGTCTATCGAAAAGGCGAAGAAACGCATCGGCAACGCGATCATCGGTCTCATCCTTTTGCTTGCGGCATACAACATCGCTTTTCTCATCAACCCCGATCTCGTCGTGTTCGATTCGTTGAGTGTTCAGCAAGTTCCAAGAATTCCTGACGATAACTTTATCGAGCCGAGCAGCGCCGATGCTGTCGATGCGGATCCAACCGGAGACTATACCGGCTCGAGCCCATGGCAAGACTGTATGCTTCGTACATTCGGTGCAACAGCGCCCGACGTCGAAGCAAAACTTAAAACAGTAACGTACAAAGGCAAGTCATTTAAAATTCATTCTCTCGTTGCTGACGACTATCAAAAAGCATTCAATGAAATCGCAAGTAAAGTATCGAACTACGACATCACAAGCATAGGGAGTTACCTCTGGCGCAGCAATCGTAATAACACCAAGGCTTTGAGCTTCCACTCATGGGGCGTTGCTATTGACATCAATCCACAAACGAACGACAACTGTACCGGCGGTTCGTGCGATCACGATATTCCTGATAGTGTTGTCAAGATTTTCGCCGATAACAATATTGGATGGGGCGGAAATTGGAAAAGCAATAAAGACTATATGCACTTTTCGACAAAATTATTTTGCGGAGGATCTCGTTGAGCTTATGTACACCTGTTCGCATTGCGACACGCCGTCGCTCAAATGGCTAGGACGCTGTAATGAGTGCGGCAAATGGGGAACGCTTGTGGAGGACGGCGCTTCGCCGTCTTCTGCGATTCATCGTGGCGGCGCGAAGGCGCGGCCTGCAGCGACGCTGCGGCTTTCCGAGGCAACAGCGACGATCGCAAACCATGTGACAACCGGCATCGGCGAGCTCGACCGCGTGCTCGGCGGTGGTCTTGTGCCGGGATCAGTGACGCTCTTGGCCGGCGAACCGGGGATAGGCAAGTCGACGCTTGTCGCACAGATCGCGCAAGCGCAGCCGCGTCAGGCTTACTACGCAAGCGGCGAGGAGTCGGAAGGGCAAGTGCTCTTGCGCTTCAAACGGTTGGGGATTGATCCCAAACCCATCGTATTCTCGAACGCCGTCGATACGGCGGCGATTCTTGCGGCCGCGACCGAACTCAAGACCGACATCGTTATCGTCGACTCCATCCAAACCATGTATCTCGAGAGTGCCGACGCGCTTCCGGGCACGCCGACCGCGGTGCGCGCATCGACCGCGGAGATCATCACGTTCGCAAAATCAAACGCAATTCCCGTCCTCATCATCGGCCAAGTAACAAAAGACGGAACCGTTGCCGGCCCTAAAACGCTCGAGCACCTCGTCGATACCGTTCTCACGCTCGAAGGCGATCCGAATTCGTCATACCGCTTGCTTCGCGCCGCAAAAAATCGTTTCGGCAGCACGGAGGAGGTTGGCGTATTCGAGATGACGGAACGCGGCATGATCGCCGTCGATAATCCGAGCGCGATGTTTCTCAAGGAGCGCGCGCCGGGACCGGGGTCGGTGGTTACGTGCGTGATGGAAGGCACCCGCCCGTTTCTCGTCGAAGTTCAAGCGCTTGTCGACCGCAGCTTTTTCCCCAATCCCGTTCGGCGCACGTCAGGCTACGATGCGTCGCGTCTGCAGATGCTCCTCGCTATCATCGGCAAACGCGCAGACGTGCGCGTTCACGATCAAGACGTGTACGTCAACGTTGTCGGCGGCATGAAAATCCGCGAACCCGCGGCTGACCTTGCTGTTGCCGCAGCCGTTATTTCCGCCATCACCAATACGCCCATTCCCGACGATGCCATCGTTGTCGGCGAACTCGGTCTTGGTGGCGAAATCCGTTCCGTCCCCTTTCTCGAGCGCCGCCTCAAAGAAGCCGAACGGCTCGGCTACAAAACCGCCCTCACGCCAAAAAACGTCAAACACGTCCGCGAGCTTAGCACTACCGCGCCTCAGGCGCGGTAACTACACGAGATGTCCGCGCCTGAGGCGCGGACATCTAACAGACTTATCCACAGTTGACGATTTAATACAAACGCGAGGTAATAAATATAGACTCCCCCTGATGTTCATCACCTACGATGAGCACTGGGGGATTTTGCTTTATGCGCAAAGAAAAAATCATCACAGGCGAGTATTACCATGTTTATAGCCGAGGAGCAGATCGGCGGCTCACTTTTTATGACGACCACGATCGTGAACGGTTTATTAGAAGTATGATCGCTTTCAATGACTTGAATAATAAAGAGAAAAAACTATCTCGATTGAAATGTCGACCGGTGACCAGCACACGCCCTCTCGTCAAGATACTCAGTTACGCGCTCATGCCGAATCATCATCATTTCCTTGTACGTCAACTCGTGGACGATGGAATCGGGCTCTATATGCAAAGGATCGGGGCGGGATACGCGTGTTACTTCAATAAACGCCACAAGAGAACCGGCTGCTTGTGGGAAAGTGAGTATAAGGCCGTTCGTATCGAAACCGATGCACAACTCCTACACATTTCTCGATATATCCATCTCAACCCGCTTAAACTCTTCTTCCCGAACTGGAAAACCGACGGGGTACCGTGCTGGGAGGAGGCACATCATGCACTCAAACTCTACATGTGGTCGAGTTATCCCCACTTTCTTGGCATCGTGGATGACCCATTAGTCAACGATGGCCTGTTCGCAACACTTTTCTCCAATGCGACCGATTACGAAAACTTCATGCATGAGTGGGTCATGTCCGCACCCGAAATGTCCGCGCCTCAGGCGCGGACATAAGCTACTCGAAATGCACCTCCTCGACGTAGGCGATGAGTCGCTTTTTTAGTTTGGGGAAAACGCCGAGGTCGGGGCTCTCGTCGAGCATCTCCTTCGCGAAATCCTTTGCCGCACTCATGAGATCGATATCATGCATTGTTCCGAGCTTGAACTGCTCGAATCCTGACTGCTCAATACCGAAGATATTTCCCGGACCACGAATTTGTAAATCTTTTTCCGCAAGATCAAAACCGTCCTGACTATCGACGACCGCCTGCAATCGCTGGCGAGCGACTTCGCCGAGTACGGTCGACGGATGCAAAAAGCAATAGCTTTGCGCCGCACCGCGACCAACGCGTCCGCGCAGCTGGTGCAGCTGCGCCAGCCCGAAGCGCTCGGCACCCTCAACGTACATGACCGTGGCATTCGGCACATCAACGCCAACCTCAACAACCGTCGTCGAAATAAGCATGTCCGCCTTCCCTTGCGCAAACGCGCGCATGACGTCGTCCTTCTCCTTTGTCTTCATGCGACCGTGGAGCATCTCGACGCGATAACCGGCGAACGGGCCTTTGACAAACTCTTTAAACACTTCATTCACCGAGTTGACGCCGAGCGCGTCCGATTCCTCGATGAGTGGACAGACAACAAAAACTTGATGTCCAAGATCCATTTCTTTGCGCATCTTCTCCCATGTGTCACGTTCGTGCCCGGTTTCGATGATGTCGGTGACGATTGGCTTCCGACCAGCGGGATGCTCGTTGAGAATCGATCGATCGAGGTCGCCGTAGAGCACGAGCGCTAATGACCGCGGGATCGGCGTCGCGGTCATGGACAAGAGGTGCGGAATACCGTCGGCACTTCCCTGTTTGTCTTTAAGCGCTTGGCGCTGGCGAACGCCGAACCGATGCTGTTCGTCAACGACAATGAGCGCGAGGCGATCGAATATGACGTCTTCGGTAAGGAGTGCGTGCGTGCCGACAACGATATCTGCACCGCCGTTGCGTAGCGCGGAAAGAAGCTGCGCCTTGGTAACCTCTTTCCCGCCGACGCGGCGCTTCGTTCTCGTGTACAAAGCAATGGTCATGCGGTCGCCGAACAATCGCTGCAGCGTTTGCGCATGTTGCTCGGCAAGAATTTCCGTTGGCGCGAGCATAGCCGTCTGCCAACCCGACGTTGCGGCATTAAGCCCCACAAGCGCAGCAACAACCGTCTTCCCGCTTCCCACGTCGCCCTCAAGCAGGCGGTTCATGGGCTCGGGACGGTTCATGTCGCGAATGATCGACCAGATTGCCTTCTTCTGCGCGCCGGTGAGCGGAAACGGAAGCGAAGCGACGGCGTCCTTCACCTCGGCTTCGTAAAATGGCACGCTCGGCGCCTTTTGCATCTGCAACTCGCGACGGCTTTTGGCGTGAAGAAGTTGATGCAAGAAAAATTCGTCGAATTTCAGTCGACGAAGCGCCGCATTTTTTGTTTCTTCGGTCTGCGGAAAATGGAGTTCGGCGATTGCTTGCGGCAAGGCGATAAGATCGACCTCGCGCAAAATGCGTCCCGGCATCCACTCGTCGATTTCACGAATAGCGGCAAGCGCAGCCTCAACCACGCGGCGACGCGCCTTCTGCGTAAGCGCGCCGGTCAGTCGGTAAATGGGGACGATGCGACCGGTATATTTGGTAATGGCAACTTTGCCGACGATTTCGTAAACAGGATTGACGAGCGCGAGGCCATACTTGTCATCGACCTTGCCGGCGAGCGAAACGACTTGGCCGGGCTTGAGCACCTTCGTTAAAAATCCCTGATGGAACCAGATCGCTTTGATAGTGCCCGTGCCGTCTTCGACAAGCGCCTCGGTAACCATCATGCGCCATGATTTTTGGCTACGATGATTTTGAATGACGGTAATCGTTCCTTGCACTGTCACCTTACCGCCCGCTCGAGCGTCAGCGATAGCAACCGCGTGCGAAAGGTCGTCGTAACGAAAAGGAAAATCGAAGAGCACATCCTTGAGCGTCACAACCCCGAGGCGCGCGAAATCTTTGCCCTTCGCCGTGCCCACCGTGGGAACTGATGCGATGGAATCGTCAAGATGAAATGCCATAAACGCGTTGGAGGAGCATAGCACTCCAGCGGAAAAACGCAAGTCCTGGGCGCCAACAAAAAATCCCCCAC
>CAYZRQ010000009.1:0-6366 GCA_964480895.1 uncultured Gammaproteobacteria bacterium
GCATGTAGCTCAAGTTGATTTACCGCCTGGATAGTTATAACGAAAAACCGTCGAGCTTGGCTCGACAGTTTTTCGTGGTGCGCCGGGTGGGGATCGAACCCACGACCACAGGCTTAAAAGGCCTTTGCTCTACCACTGAGCTACCAGCGCTTGATGAAAACGTACCCAAGTTTGTCTGCCGCGGTGTCGCCGCTCTGGTGCTCAACGGCGTACGTATCAGTACGCCTTTCTCCGCTCCTCGCGGCTCCTAGCGACAAACAAACTTAGTACGTTTTCCATGATGAACGAGATGGCGACGAGAATACACGGTTTTGACGAAAGAATCAAGCACGAATGAGGCGGCATCTTCCCCGACACGATCTGTGGATATCTTTGCCACTTCTTAGAAGTGGCTGAAGTGGCCCAGCATCACACAACAGTGAAGAACAACGCGGGAAATGCTACAATAGGCACATTATGGCCGAGCTCCTTTCTTGGCACGCCATGCAGCCGCACGAGGCCTTGGCGAGTTTGGCATCCACGCGCGCCGGCCTCGACGAGGCCGCGGTGCGGGAACGACAGCGGACGTACGGCAAGAACGCGTTGCCGCATGCGCGCCGGCTATCAACGCTTGCCGTGTTTTTACGTCAATTCGCGAGCCCGTTTGTCGGAATCCTTCTTATTGCCGTTATTGCGAGTGCCTATTTTCGCGAATGGTTCGATGCTGGCCTTGTCGTTGCCATCATTCTCGGCAATGGCGTTCTCGGCTTCGTGCAGGAGCATCGTGCGGGAAGGGCACTCGAAGCATTGCGGTCGCTTCTGCCGCAGCAGGCACGCGTGCGTCGCGGCGGAAAAGTGGTGACGATAGCTGCAGCCGACCTTGTGCCTGGCGATATCGTCCTTTTTGCAGCTGGCGATCGCGTGATCGCCGACTGCCGCATGCTGCGCGCCGATGCGTTCGCCGCGGATGAGGCGCCGCTCACGGGCGAATCGCAGCCGGTTGCAAAGCGCGTGGCGTCGGTTGACGAAGCGTCGGTGCTTTTCGATCGTGCATCCATGGTGTTTGCCGGCACGTCCGTTCTTGCGGGGCGCGGCGAGGCGCTCGTGGTTGCCACCGGCGCGCGTACCGAGTTCGGCCGTATCGCGTTGCTCGCGGAAGCGCCGGCCATTATTCCGACGCCGCTCGAGCACGAGCTGCGCTCGCTTGCCGCCATGCTCGCGAAGCTCGCCGTCGTACTCGCGGTGCTTCTCCTTGCTGCCGGCTTGGTACGCGGCGTGGCGTTCGCGCCCATGCTCGCGGTTGCCGCCGCGGTTGCCGTGGCGATCGTTCCCGAGGGTTTGCTTGTCGCAATGACGGTCATGCTCGCGGTTGGGATGCGTCGGTTGGCGGCGAAGCGCGTGCTTGTGCGCAAGCTTGCGTCGGCCGAAGCGCTCGGTGGCATTGACATATTGTGCGTCGACAAAACCGGGACGATGACGACCGGCGAAATGACGGTGACCGAGGTGCGTGCCGGCAGTCGGCTTGTCACGCAGCCTTCCGACGAGGGTGCGCGCCGTCTGTTCCTGGCGCTTGCCGTACTTGCCGAGGGCGATCACACCGCGGGCAACGTTGCCGGAGCGGCAACGGAACGCGCGATCGGGCGGTACGTGTCGAACGTCGAAAGTCGAAACGTCGAGCGAATGCCGGAAGTTGCTGCGCTGCCATTTCACCCTACACATCGCCTTTCCGCTCGCATTGTCGCCGACGGCTCGTCGCTCACCGCGTTCGTCCTCGGCGCCGAAGGCGCGCTTGTGCCGCGTCTCGACGCAACCGACGCAGAAATCGTCGCCATTCTTCGTGTGCACGACGAGATGACGAGACGCGGGTTGCGTGTGCTTGTTGTGGCCGAGGGTGCATGGCGCGGTGCGCCGCACGACGTGAGCGTCGAGGCGCTTCGCGACCTCACCTTCCTCGGTTTTGTCGGTATGCGTGATCCCTTGCGTCCGTCAGTGCCTGCTGCGGTTCTGGCAGCGCGGGCTGCCGGGATTCGTACGATCATGATCTCCGGTGATCATCCCGAAACCGCGCGCGTCATCGCCGACGCCGCGGGCATCGTGAGCGCAGCACCGACACCAGTCGTGACCGGTGAAGACATCGCACTCGCCGATGACGCAACGCTCATGCGCCTTGTCGCCACCTCGTCGGTGTTCGCGCGTATCGCTCCCGAACAAAAGTTGCGCATCGTCGCCGCGCTCAAGCGTCACGGCCACGCAGTCGCCATGACCGGCGACGGCATCAACGACGCGCCCGCGCTCGTTGCCGCCGACGTCGGGATCGCGGTCGGCCATGCGACAGACGTTGCCAAAGAGGTCGCCGATATCGTCCTTCTTAAAAACGATTTCGCGCGTATTGTCGACGCCATAGCCGAAGGTCGTACCGTTGTCGACAACATTCGCAAGGAGATCGCGTTTCTCTTGGCGTTCAGCTTGAGCGAAGCTGCGGTCATTGCTATGGCGATCGTCGCCAACATTCCGCTACCGCTTTTGCCCGCGCAAATTCTGTTCATCAACGTCTTTACCGATGGCGTTCCCGGCATGGCGCTGGCGTTCGAGCCGACGGAGCCGGGCATCATGCGTGAACCGCCCGAGCGTTTTCGCGGCCTGTTCACGCCGCTTGTACGCCGCGCTGTTGCCGCGTCCGCGGTGACATCGGCGGTGACGCTTGCGCTTGGCATGGCGTGGCTGCGGTCGCACGACCCTCACGCCGAAACGCTCCGTACCTTCGTGTTCGCCGCCATCGGATGTTCCGGCATCGTGTCCGTGTTCGCACTGCGCACGCTGCGCCGTCCGTTCTGGCGTTCCTTGCATGTTGGCAACCCGTTGCTTCTCATGGCTGTTGCCGTAAGCGCCGCCGCGCTCATGCTCGCAGCCCTCACCTCCGTGGGGCAGGCTGCGTTCGGCTTTGCGCCCCTTCCGCTCGAGGCGTGGGCGCTCGTCGGAGCCGTGGTTATCGCGCACGTTCTCGTCATTGATATCGTCAAATATTGCAGCGCGCCGCGTACCCCGAACCGCACCGGCGTGCTATCATCGTCGTGAGTATGGATCTCTCAGCCATCGACAATTTTCAGGACGCCGTTGTAACCGTCATGGGGCTTGGACGGTACAAGCGCGGCAGCGGTTTGGGGCTGACGAAATGGCTCATGCGCCACGGTGCGCAGGTGGTTATTACCGACCTTAAAGACGCTCAAGAGCTCAAGGAATCCGTTGACATGGTGATGGAATGGCATCGTACGTACCGCGACCACTATCCCGATCGCCAAATCTACCAGCCGATCTTCGTGCTCGGCGAGCACCGTAAAGAAGATTTTGTCGACGTGGACTGCGTTGTCATGAACCCCGGCGTGCCGAGCGAGGCCGAATTCGTTGCCGCGGCAAAGGAGCGCAACATTCCCATCGAGTCGGACGCAAGTCTCTTTTTTCGTTACTACCCGCACCCTGTTATTGCGGTAACGGGAACGAAAGATAAGACGACAACAACGCTCCTCTTGGGCGAGATGCTTCGTGGTATGGACGCGGCGGCGCTCACGGCCGGCAACGTTAAATCGTCGCCGCTCGACACGCTTGACGACCTGCTGCTCATGCCGTCGCCGACGCCGGTTGTCCTGGAATTTTCGTCGTGGATGCTCGAGAGCATGAAGGGCGCGTGGAGTGCGCTCGGGCGCGGAGCTGATATCGCTGTCATTACGAACGTGTATCCCGAACACCTCGGCCGCTACGCGAATTACGAGGCGTACGTCGATTCCAAGCGCATCATGCTCGCTTGCCAATCGCCCGAGCAGGTGGCGGTGCTCAACTACGATCAGCCTGACGTTCGGGGCATGGAGGCCGACGTGAAGGGCCGGCTGTTTTGGTTCGGTAAAAATGATCAGGCGCACGACGGCTGTTATCTCAAGAACGGTATGATCGTGTTCCGCGACGGCGCCAAAGAGACCTTGGTGCTTGCTGAAGCCGAGATTGCGCTTTCGGGCGAACGGCATCTTGAAAACGTGCTCTCTGCCGTGTGCGCGGCGATGTTGCGCGGCGTTCCGCTTGCCGTCATCCAGCAATCGCTCCGCACGTTTGTCGGTACCAGCGATCGCGAAGAACTCGTGCGCGAGGTTGACGAGATCGCGTACGTCAACGACTCGGCGGCTACCGAACCAGCGGCCGCGGCCGAGGCGGTCGCGCACTTTGGCGCGGGCGTTCGCAAAGACGTTATTCTCCTCGCCGGCGGTGACAGCGACGCGGCATTCGCGCCGCTCGCGTCCGCCGCAGCAGCCGTGTGCAAACTTGTAGTCGTGTTTTCCGGCAAAGGAGGCGACGCGCTTGAGACGCTTCTCGCAGGAAAAGTGCCAACCGAGCGCGCATCGACGATGCGCGAGGCCGTGAGGAAGGCGCACGCCGCTGCCACGCGCGGCGACATCGTCCTCTTGTCGCCAGGCGCTCCGGCTGGCAGTATCTTTGGCAGCGCCTTCGAGCGCGGCGAGCAATTCCGTGAGGAAGTGCGAAATCTCTAAAGCGTAGAAAGCAGAACGTAGAAAGTAGAAAGAGTCGAATTTTCCCAATCGCTGTGTTTTCTCGTCTCAAACGCCTCATCCCGCAACCGGCAATGCTTGCCTACCATTTCGTCCTCGCCAAAGCGGCCGAGGTTGCGTATCGGTATCCGTCAAGCGAACTGATCGTTATTGGCGTGACGGGAACGAACGGTAAATCGTCGACCGTGAATTTCATCGCGCAGCTGCTTGCCGCACTTGGCGAAAAAGTCGGTTACACATCAACAGCAGGTTTCATGATCGCGGGTGAGGAAGTCGCAAACCGCATGAAAATGACGATGCCCGGACGCTTCGCGCTGCAGCGTTTGCTGCGACGCATGGTGGTGGCTGAATGTCGTTACGCCGTTGTCGAAACGTCGTCGCAAGGCATCGCACAGTACCGTCATCTCGGCGTGAATTACGACGTGGCCGTGTTTACGAATTTGACGCCCGAGCACATCGAATCGCACGGCGGATTCGCGAACTATAAGGCCGCGAAGGGCGAACTTTTTCGTCATCTGACAGCACGCGCGCGCAAGACCATCGACGGCAAGCGCGTGGCCAAAGTCATCGTCGCAAACGCCGACGACGAGCACGCGGAATATTTTTTGGCGTTTTCGGCCGATCGTACGATGCGCTTCGGCTGGGACGATGTTCCCGACGACGACGCGGTGATGGCGCGGCTCATTGAGCGCAACGCCGATGGTGCAATGATCGACGTGAACGGTCTACCGTGCCAGCTGAAGCTGTTCGCGCGTTATGAGTGGCAGAACGCCATTGCCGCCATCACGGCCGTAACCGCGCTTGGATTTTCGCTTGATGCGGTTGTGCGTGCCGCGCAAACGCTCAAGCAGGTTCCCGGACGCTTTGAATGGATTCGTTGCGGCCAGCCTTTCGCCGTTATCGTCGATTATGCCTACGAGCCGTACGCGCTCGCCGCGCTCTACGACGCCATTGCGCCGCTCGGATTTTCGCGCGTGATCGGCGTGCATGGATCGGCCGGCGGCGGACGTGACGCGGCGCGGCGGCCACAGATCGGCAAGCTTGCAGCCGAGCGCGAAAGTATTGTGATCGTTACGAACGAAGACCCGTACGACGAGGATCCAAAAGCCATCATCGAAGCTGTTGCCGTTGGCAGCCGCAAGGCGGGGAAGCGCGATGGGCACGATCTTTTCGTCATCGAAAATCGCGCGGAGGCGATCGATAAAGCCATCGGCCTTGCGGCTGCCGGCGACGTCGTGCTCGTGACAGGAAAAGGGTCGGAACCGGTGATGGCGGTCGCGGGCGGCACTGTGCCCTGGGATGACCGTGAAGCCGCACGACATGCGCTTGCCAAACGCGGTTTCGTATGACGAAAGCCTTTGCGCTCGACGCTGGCGAGTCGCTGATTGCGGCGATTCGTCCCAGCCTATGGATGCTGGTGCCGAAGCTCGGCTTTGCCGCCGTTTTTTTGCTTTTCCCGTTTGTCTTTTTTTTTCCGCTCCTCGGTTTGGGGCCGATTGGCGCGCTTTTGGGCGCCGCGTCGCTCGCGTTTGGGCTGCGGCGCATTGCCCTCGCGCGGTCGGCGTGGATGTGCGGCGCACTGCTTGTGACTGACGCGCGGGTTATTGACGTCATCCGTTTGGGCAAGCGGCCGCGGTTGCTCGCGCTACCGCTGTGCGACATCGGCGATGTTAGCGTTCGCCGATCGTTCGTCGATCGCGTGCTTGGTGTGGGGACGGTGGTCATCGGCGCGAAGCAGGGTGGCGTAACGCTCGTATTTACCGCCATTCCGCGGCCGGATGCCGTCAAAACATTTTTGCTTGAGGTACAATTACGTCGAATGTCGAATGTCGAA
>CAYZRQ010000009.1:6466-8431 GCA_964480895.1 uncultured Gammaproteobacteria bacterium
GTCGAACGTCGAAAGTCGTGACGTCGCTTTATGCACGAACGTAAGACGAGCAAGCTCAAAATCGCCGTTATGGCCAATGTGGCCTTTTTTGCGCTGCTTGGTCTGGGCTTCGGCCGCGAGTATTTGCGCAACCTCGAAATCGAGCGCGAGATCGGCCAGATGCAAGCCGAGAATGACCGTCTCGAGGCCGATCGTCTTGCCGCGGTCGACCTTATTTCGTCATTGTCGAGTACGTACTATTTGGAAAGCGAAGCGCGTACAAAACGTAACATGGGACTGCCGGGTGAGTCGCTCATCGTCGTCGAACAGGCAAGCGCCGCGGCGAGCGACGACATGGCGGCCGGCGCATCGGCCGAAACCGTCGCGAACCCGCTGCGCTGGTGGTACTTTTTCTTTGATCCCGATCGGTATCGCGAGTTGCAGGGCGTATGACGGTCGTCTGGCATGAACATCCCGCCGCGGCCGCGACAACGCGCCCGCCGATCCGCGGCATGGCGCTTTGCGTTCTCGCGTCGCTCATGTTGCTCACGCTCGCTGGTGCGCTCGTGTATTTTTCGTGGACCGGTTGGCGAACGCCCGCGCTTGGCGAGCGGCTGCGCGCCGTACCGATTCCCGTTGCGCGACTCGGCACCGAGATCGCGTGGTACGGCGACGTATATCTGCTTGCGTGTGGCCTTGCCGTTGAGCGAGGACGAGACGCGCCGATCGCCGAGGATTACGACGACGCACTCGCGCTTGGCGTGCGACGTCTTTTTGTTGCGCGGCTTGCGCGGGAGCTTGATGTTGACGTTACCGACGCCGAGATTGAGGCTGAATTTGTCGAGGACGACGCGCTGCTGTCCTTTTTGGCGAGTGCAGGATGGGATCTCGGCGATTACAAGCGCTTGTTGCTTGCGCCGTTTGTTGTCGAACAACAAACCGAGCTCGCGCTTTACGAGGAGGATGATTACCAGGAAGGCGTGCGCGACGATTTACAGTCAATCCTCGACAAACTCGAAATAGGTATCGCATTTGAAGATGTCGCAGCGCAGTACTCCGAAGACGAGTCGGCGCTTGCGAAGGGGAGTTTGGGCTACGTGCTTTTAAGCGAGGTCGATGAGGGATTCGCGCCGGCATTCGCGCTTGCCGTTGGCGAGACGTCGGGCGTGCTTGAGACTGCGGACGCGCTGTGGATCGTGCGCCTTGAAGACATTGCGCGCGACGCCGAAAATGGCGATCGGTATTTCTTGCGCGGCATTGCCGTTAAAAAACGTTCGCTCGCCGATGTCGTTGACGAGATTATGAAGACGAAAAATGCTGCGGTGTTCGTGTTTTAGCACAAACAAAAGCATCCCGTTTGGCGGGATGTTTTTGGAGCCACTTCCGGGATTCGAACCCGGGACCTCTGCTTTACGAAAGCATTGCTCTACCAGCTGAGCTAAAGTGGCATGTTTGTCTGTGGGTGGATGAGCCTGTCGTCCAGTAATCTGGACGAAGGCGAGCGGCGAACAGACGTAAGTGAGGGCGGCTACCGCAAGCCCGAACGATAGTCTGTTCGGCAAGCGAGCTTTGGAGCGGGAGACGGGGATTGAACCCGCGGCCTTCTGCTTGGGAAGCAGACGTTCTACCACTGAACTACTCCCGCAGATATCGCGACGGCAGTATAACGAAAGGGAGAAAACTCGTCCACTCTGCGAATTATCCACTTGACGATGGGAAAATGTTTTGTTGGAATAGTAATGACCTTGCGAGATAAAACTCGGGGTGACAACAAAAGACTCCCCACAAAGCTCGATTTGAGCGTGGGGAGCTTTTGTTTTCTTGGGCCTGTGGAGGTAACCGGTTAACCTCGCAAGGTTTGTCACCCTGAAATACGGGTTCGAATCCCGTCAGGTCCACGGCCACCGGAACACCGCCCGAAACGGCGGTTGTTTCGGATGCCCGCATGTTATAATCATAAGAGTTTTGGAAAGTCTACAACTATGA
>CAYZRQ010000009.1:8441-10965 GCA_964480895.1 uncultured Gammaproteobacteria bacterium
AACGTACAAGCCCGATACGCACGCGCTTTCGGGCGTGACGTTGCGTATCGCGCCCGGCGAGTTCGTCTCGATTACCGGCCAAAGCGGCTCGGGGAAGTCGACGCTTGCTAAACTCATCTTTGCCGAAGAGCGACCCACGAGCGGCCACGTCCTTATTGGCGACTGGGACATCAGCAAGCTGTCGCGTCATGACATTCCCGCACTGCGACGCCAAATTGGCGTCGTATTTCAAGATTTCAAGTTACTGCCGAAGAAGACGGCGCAGGAGAATGTCGCGTTTGCGCTCGAGGTCGCTGGCGTTTCAAACAAGCGCATCCATGACGTTGTGCCGCAAGTCCTCAACATTGTTGGGCTTAGCGACAAGGCGCACCGCTATCCGCGTCAGCTCTCCGGCGGCGAGCAGCAGCGCGTTTCCATCGCTCGTGCACTCGTCCACCGGCCAAAGATAATCGTCGCGGACGAGCCTACGGGCAACCTCGATGCGGTCAACGCCCGCGAGATTATGGAACTGCTCAAACGCATCAACGATTTCGGCACGACCGTCGTTCTCGTTACGCACGATCGCGACATCGTTAACGCGCTGCGCCGTCGCGTGGTAACGCTGCGCGATGGGCGTATCGTCGCTGACGCCGCGCACGGAAAATACGCGCTCTCCTGATATGCGCACGCTCATCCGTATTATTCTCTTCGCTGTCCAAAGTACGTTCCGTAATTTTTGGTTGTCGTTTGTCACAACGTCGGTATTTGTGCTCACGCTTCTCACGGTGAATACGCTCATTACGCTCAACGTGCTTGCCGACGGCGCGATTGCGTCGCTCGAAGATCGCGTTCGCGTCGAGGTCTACTTCACATCGAACGCGTCCGATGAGATCGTGAAAGCTGCGCGCGGATATGTACTCGGATTGGGGCAGGTGAAAACGGTCGACGTCGTTGCGGCCGACGAAGCGCTTGCCGCGTTTCGCGAGGAACACCAGGACGACCCGCTCGTGCTTGCGGCGCTTGACGAGGTCGGCGGCAACCCGATCGGCACGTCGTTACGCGTGAGCGCGCGCGCGGCCGAGGATTTTGCGTTCATTATTCAGGCGCTTGAAAGCAGCCCCGAATTTTCGTCCTACATTAAAGACAGTAATTTCTCGGACTCGACCTCGGCGATTGCGCGGCTAGCGGCGTTCACCGCGAAAGTGCGTGTCGTCGCCATCGCGCTCGCTCTATTCTTCGCGTTCATCGCCATGCTCATCGTCTTCAACACGATTCGCGTCGCCATTTACGTCCATCGCGACGAGATTGGCATCATGAAACTTGTGGGCGCAAACGATTGGTTCGTACGCGGCCCGTTCGTGCTCGAAGCTGTGCTCTATGCGCTCGGCGCTACTGTTGCCATGGCTGGCGCGACGTTCGCGCTCCTTGCGGCCGCCGATCCGTTCGTACGCGATTTCTTCGAAGGCTCTGTCGATAGCCTTGTCGGCTACTACGCGGCGCACTGGCTGCCGATTTTCGGCCTTCAGTTCCTTGGGCTTGCTACGCTTGGTGTTTTGACAACGTGGTACGCGATGCGCAAACATTTGCGGGTGTAGTGGATGCTTGAACAACCGATGCGAATCTGCTAGCATCACCGCCGTCAGATGATACTTAGGGATCTTTTCCGGATCCCGATTCCGCTCACTTTATTCCGCTCACTTTACTCCGGGATCGTCTAATGGCAGGACAGCGGCCTTTGAAGCCGTGAATCATGGTTCGAATCCATGTCCCGGAACCAATAAAACCCCACGGCCTCGGTCGTGGGGTTTTATTGGTTCGCAATGGAGAAAGCTACTTGCTAATTTCTGACTGGCTGATAATGAAACTGTTAATTTTTAGTAACGCAAAAACCGCATTGCTGCGGTTTTTGCGTTTGGGCGCGAACGAGATCGTTCGCGCCGCGTCGACTAGCTGAGGGCCGCGAGGCTCTTTTCGAGCTCGGCGAGGAGCGCTTGCTGCGCCGCCTTCGCCTCTTCCCGCGTGCCCCAACGGACACAGGGTCCGGTCGGGTACTCGAAGGCAGGGTAGTCCACGACGTGCCGTAGCACGCTGTTGGGGACCATGCGCCCGACGCCGATGGTTTCGCCGAGATCGATGATACCGATCCCCGCGAACTCCCGGATGTACCCAGCAAGAGGGAGGCTCCCGTCGTCGCCTTCGATGTACACCCCAAGCGATGCTTCGGCGTACACGTGACCATCTTCGCCGAGGACGGTGCGCCACTCCCTCACGTCGATGTGAGAGGCATTGGTCTGTCCGGAGAAGCGGACGAAGTTGCCCGTCCCACAGGCAATCTGTTCGCCGAAGTGATCTTCGAACCTGATTCCTTCGGGCCACGCGACCTTCGTCGGCAACGCGGCGACGGCATCCTCGAGGCGCTCGCAGGCCTGCGTGAACATCTCTCCGAGCACACCGGTCATTTCGTGGATTCTCTGCATCACTTCCTCCCAATCGTACGAGACGCACCCGACGTGGGCGACAACTCTCGAACGAAATAGAATAACAT
>CAYZRQ010000010.1:0-2241 GCA_964480895.1 uncultured Gammaproteobacteria bacterium
GATTCGGACACCGACTCGGACACGGACGGAGATTCGGACGCCGACTCCGACACGGACTCCGACACGGACTCCGACTCGGACAGCGACGCGGACGCCGTCTACATCCTCGAGGTCGGATGGACCTCGAACGTCAGCGGCGACGTCGACGTCTACGCGGTGAACCTCTCCTGCCCCATCTGGGCCGACTACTTCGTCGACCCGGTGGCGACGGGCGAGGACTACGTCGACATCGACCTCGACGGGCTCGGTTGCGACTTCGTCTGGGGGGACGTCATCGTCCTCAACGGCGAGTGGGCCGGCGGCACGCGCTACCTCGTCGAGGCCGTCTCGTGGCCCGACAGCGGGCAGCACGTCAACATGATCCTCATCGGCGAGCTCCTCGAGACCGACGACACGGTCTCCGTGCTCGTCAGCGACCTCGAGGACGACGCCTACCGCGTCGACCACTCGACGGATCCCGGTGGCGACCTCTACATCGCCACCCCCGAGGATCCGACCGAGTAGCACCGTTTTCGTGGCCGGCCTGAGAAATCAGGCCGGTCTTTCGTTTTGTGGATAACTTTGCCACTCTTTAGAAGTGTCAGAGGGGACGCTTTACTTTTCCCGATTTTTTGCTATCATGTATTGTCCCATTGGGGACGACTTTGCACCTTCCAACACTTTGTCGCGGCAACGCCCGCGAGGAGTCCACCATGTTCTTTTTGTTCGCTTGCGCCTTTCCCGAGCTTGCCGGCGTGTGTTCGGTGAGCGATGACGGCACGATTCTGTGCGTTGACGACACCAATGTCATCGACAGCGTCGACAGCGCCGATACCGACCCGGACGCTGACACGGATTCGGATACGGACAGCGATACCGATTCCGACTCGGACACCGACGAGACTGGCGAGACCGGCGAAAGCGGCGAAACCGACGTCACGCCGGTCGATGCTGACGGTGACGGCTACGCGGTTGACATCGACTGCGACGACGGCAATGCCGACGCCTATCCCGGCGCTCCCGAGGACTGTACCGACAGCCTCGACCTCAACTGCGACGGCTCGATCGGCGCGGTCGACGAGGACAGCGACGGCTACATCGCCTGCGAGGAGTGCGACGACGGCAACGCCGCGGTGAATCCGGGTGCGGCCGAAGTCTGCAACAGCGTGGACGACGACTGCGACGGCGGTGCGGACGATGCGGACGCGGACGGCGCGACCGATGCGACGACGTGGTACGGCGACCTCGATGGCGACGCGTACGGCGACGCCGGTACGACGTCGGTCGCGTGCGTGGCACCGATCGGTTACGTTGCGGACAGCACGGATTGCGACGACAGTGATGCCGCCGTGTATCCCGGTGCGCCGGAAACGTGTACCGACAGCCTCGACCTCAACTGCGACAGTTTCGCCGGTGCGTCCGACACCGACGGCGACGGTTGGTACGCGTGCGAGGAGTGCGACGACGGCAACGCTTCGGTGAACCCGGGCGCGGCCGAAGTCTGCGACGACGTGGGCGTTGACGAGAACTGCGACGGCTCGGTGAACGAGTCGGGTGCGGAAGGCGAAACGACCTACTACGCCGACCTCGACAGCGACACGTACGGCGACGCCGACACGACGTCGGTCGCGTGCAGCGAGCCCTCGGGCTACGTCGACAACGACGACGACTGCGACGACAGCGCAAGCGACGTGAACCCCGACGCCACGGAAACGTGCGACGGGGAAGACGACGACTGCGACGGAAGCGCGGACAACGGCGTAACGACGACGTACTACGCGGACAGCGACAGCGACGCGTACGGCGACGCCTCGGTGCAGGTCGAGGATTGCAGCGCGCCCACGGGCTACGTTGCGGACAGCACGGATTGCGACGACGGCAACGCTTCGGTGAACCCGGGCGCGGCCGAAGTCTGCAACAGCGTGGACGATGACTGCGACGGCGGCGCGGACGATGACGACGCGGATGGCGCGACCGATGCGACGACGTGGTACGGCGACGATGACGAGGACAGCTACGGCGACGCATCGGACACGTTCGACGCGTGCGAGATGCCCGGCGGTTACGTCGACAACGACGACGATTGCGACGATGGCGACGATGCCGTGTATCCCGGCGCGGACGAGATCTGCGACGGCCTCGACAACGACTGCGACAGCGGCGCGGACGACGCCGACCCGGAAGGGCCGACCGACCCCGCGACGTGGTACGCCGACCTCGACAGCGACACGTACGGCGACGCCGACACGACGTCGGTCGCGT